>NZ_BAAGQN010000004.1:0-7584 GCF_054783455.1 Simplicispira piscis | reverse complement strand
TGCTGCTGGTGTTTGCATCGGTGCTGCTGTCCGAACTATCGAAAGCCTGGTTGCTGTACCTGGGCCTGGTGTTCCTGTTCATGGTCATGTTTGCACCGGGAGGTGTCGCCAGCCTCATCATGATGAACATGCGTTTGGCCAAGTTCGGCAAACTGCGTGCACTGTTGCCGTCGTACCTGGCGCTGTTTGGTACCGGGCTGGTGGCCGTGCTGGGCGCTGCCTGCATGGTCGAAATGATTTACCACCTGCAACTCAATGAAGCGCTGGGGCCAGAGCTGTCGTTCATGGGTGCCACACTCAATGCCAGGGCATTCACAAGTTGGTTCGGCGCCGGGTTCGTGCTGCTGACGGGGCTGGGACTGTTTGAACTGTGCAGACGCCAGTTCCGACGCCAGTGGGAAACTATCCAGGAAGAAATTGAACACCAGATCAAGCGTGGGGAGGCGCTGTAACCATGGCGCAAAACGCTACTTATGCATTGGAGCTGCGTGACCTGCGCAAGAGCTTTGGCAAGACGGAGATTATCCGTGGAGCCAACCTGTCTGTGGCTGCGGGCGAACGTGTGGCCATCATTGGCCCTAACGGTGCGGGCAAATCCACGCTGTTCAACCTGATCAGTGGGCGCTTTGCGCCTACCAGTGGAGAGGTGCTGCTGGGCGGGCAGCGCATCGACGGTAAAAAACCCTTCGAAATCAACCGCATGGGGCTTTCGCGGAGCTTCCAGATCACCAACATCTTCCCCAACCTGAGTGTTTTTGAGAACCTGCGCTGCGGCGTGCTCTGGAGCCTGGGCTACAAGTACACCTTTCTGCGTTTTCTCTCGCGGCTGGACGACGCCAATGACCGTGCCCGCCAGCTCATGGAGATGATCAAGCTGGACAAGAAGCGCGACACACTGGCCGTGAACCTGACCTACGCCGAGCAGCGCGCACTGGAGATCGGCATCACCATTGCCGGTGGCGCCAATGTGATCTTGCTCGACGAACCCACCGCCGGCATGAGCCGCAGCGAGACCACGCGCTTCATCCATCTCATCAAGGAAGTGACCGAAGGCCGCACCTTGCTGACCGTGGAGCACGACATGGGCGTGGTGTTCGGGTTGGCGGACAAGATTGCTGTGGTGGTCTATGGCG
Source organism: Simplicispira piscis (assembly GCF_054783455.1). Classification (NCBI taxonomy): domain Bacteria; kingdom Pseudomonadati; phylum Pseudomonadota; class Betaproteobacteria; order Burkholderiales; family Comamonadaceae; genus Simplicispira; species Simplicispira piscis. The sequence goes on along the minus strand of NZ_BAAGQN010000004.1, from coordinate 6,451 downwards.
AGGTCATCGCCTATGACACACCCGACAAGGTGCGTGCCAATGCGCGCGTACAGGAGGCCTACCTGGGCTCTGCCGTGGCCGATGCACAGGCGGAGGGACACTGACATGCTGCACATCAACAACCTTCACGCTTATTACGGCAAAAGCCATGTACTGCACGGCGTCAGCTTCGACGTGCAGCCGGGCGAGATCGTGGCCCTGCTGGGTCGCAATGGCTCAGGCCGCTCGACCACTGCCAAGGCCATCATGGGTTTGGTGAACTGGGAAGGCGACGTGCAATGGAAGGGCAAAAGCCTGGAAGGCAAAAAAGCCTACGAGATTGCCCACCTGGGCCTGGGCTACGTGCCAGAGAGCCGGGACGTGTTTCCTAACCTCACGGTGCACCAGAACCTGCTGCTCGGCCAAAAGGGCAGCGGCAAAGGCAGTCGTTGGTCGTTTGACGACATGTACGACATGTTCCCGCGGCTCAAGGAGCGGCGCAATATCCCGGCGGGGGTGATGTCGGGCGGAGAGCAGCAGATGCTCACCCTGTGCCGCACCCTCATGGGCGACCCGGACCTCATCATCATCGACGAACCTACCGAGGGCCTGGCCCCCAAGATCGTCGAACTGGTGGGGCAATATCTACAGACCCTCAAGGCCAAAGGCATCTCGGTGCTGCTGATTGAACAGAAGCTCACCATTGCCATGACCATTTCTGACCGCTGCCTGGTCATGGGACATGGCAGCATCGTCTTTGATGGCACACCGGACGGCTTGCGCGCCGATAACTATGTGCGCAAGGAGTGGCTGGAGGTTTGAGAACCCACCGGCTGCTAGCCTGAGTGGAACAAGGCGTCTTGTGCAGTGCGCAAGGCGCCTTTTCCACAAAATCAGGCAGGGAGTTTTGTCCCGCCCGAGACAAACCAACTCTGGCAACGTGTGCAGAACTCTCTACAATGAAAAAATCGCACGACCGTTCTTTTTCTACTTTTCAAGGAACAACAGCATGACCGCTGAATACAAAGTCCACGGCAATATCGCCGTGATCACGATGACCAACCCGCCTGTCAACGGACTGGGCTTGTCCACCCGCCAGGGCATCGTGGACGGCCTGGGCAAGGCCAATGCCGATGCTGCTGTCAAGGCCATCGTCGTCACGGGCGCCGGTGCAGCGTTTTCCGGTGGTGCCGACATCAAGGAATTCGGCACCGACCGTGCCATGCAGGAACCCAATCTCAATTCAGTGATCCTGGCGATCGAAAATTCACCCAAGCCCGTGGTGGCAGCACTGCACAGTGTGGCCATGGGCGGCGGTCTGGAGCTGGCACTGGGTTGCCACTACCGCGTGGCAGCGCCCGGCTGCAGCATTGCGCTGCCCGAAGTCAAGCTGGGCATCCTGCCCGGCGCTGGTGGCACGCAGCGCCTGCCGCGCGTGCTGGGAGTGGAGCCCGCGCTGAACATGATCGTGAGCGGCGAGGCCATCAAGAGCGAAATGCTGGGCATGCTGCCCGGCCAGAAGCTGTTCGACAAACTCGCGGCCTCGCCCGAAACCCTGGCCGCCGAGGCCCTGGCCTTTGCGCAAAGCGTGGCCGACACCCGTCCGCTGCCGCTGGTGCGCAACCTGCCTTGCAAGCACCCCCTGGGCGATGCGTACTTCCAGTTCGCACGCAACATGGTCAAGGGCATGAGCAAAAACTTCCCGGCGCCCGCCAAGTGCGTGGACGCCGTCGAAGCCGCCACCAAGGGCAAGTTTGCCGATGGCCTGGCCGTTGAGCGCGAGCTGTTCATCAACCTGATGTGGACGCCCGAGTCGCGTTCGCTGCGCCACCTGTTCCTGTCCGAGCGCGCAGCTTCCAAGATTCCCGATGTGCCCGCCGATACGCCCAAGCGCGAGATCAAGAGCATCGCGGTGATTGGTGCCGGCACCATGGGTGGCGGCATTGCCATGAACTTCCTCAACGCCGGTATTCCCGTGAAGATGCTGGAAATGAAGCAGGAAGCGCTGGACCGTGGCATCGCCACCATCCGCAAGAACTACGAAGCCCAGGTCACCAAGAAGAAGCTCAAGCAAGACAAGTACGAGCAGCGCATGGCGCTGCTCAGCACCACGCTGAGCTACGATGACCTGAGCGATGCCGACATGGTGATTGAGGCCGTGTTTGAAGAAATCGGCGTCAAGGAAGCAGTGTTCAAGGAACTCGACCGCGTGATGAAGCCCGGCGCCATCCTGGCGTCCAACACCTCCACGCTCGACGTCAACAAGATCGCCCACTTCACCAAGCGCCCGCAGGACGTGGTGGGCCTGCACTTCTTCAGCCCAGCCAACGTGATGAAGCTGCTCGAAGTGGTGCGCGGCGAAGCCACCGCCAAGGACGTGATGGCCACCGTGATGGCCGTGGCCAAGAAGATCCGCAAGACCGCTGTGGTCTCCGGCGTGTGCGATGGTTTCATCGGCAACCGCATGATCGAGCAGTACGGCCGCCAGGGCGGGTTTCTGCTGGACGAAGGCTGTACGCCGCAGCAGGTCGATAAGGCCATGGAGAAGTTCGGCATGGCCATGGGCCCGTTCCGCATGGGCGACCTGGCTGGCAACGACATTGGCTGGGCCATCCGCAAGCGCCGCTACCAAGAAAAACCTGACATGAAGTACAGCAAGACTGCTGACTTGCTCTGCGAAAAAGGCCGCTTTGGCCAGAAAACGGGAGCTGGCTGGTACGACTATGTGCCTGGTAAGCGCGATGCGATCCCGAACGCTGAAGTGGTCAAGATGATCGAAGACCACCGCGCCGCATTGGGCATCACGCCGCGCAAGATCTCGGACGAAGAAATCGTGCAGCGCCTGGTATTCAGCCTGGTCAACGAGGCCGCCCACATTCTGGAAGAAGGCATTGCCAACAAGGCCAGCGACATCGACGTGGTCTACATCTTTGGCTATGGCTTCCCGGTGCACCGTGGCGGCCCGCTGAACTACGCCGACGAAGTCGGTCTGTTCAACGTGGTGCAGGCCATGAACCGCTTTGCCCAGAACCCGCTGGACGACGCCGCCTTCTGGAAGCCCGCACCCCTGCTGGCCCGACTGGCCGCTGAAGGCAAGACCTTCAACTGACCGCAGGCCGTCGCACCATGGTCAAGAAACTCGCCTGGGGCCTGCTGGCATTGCTGCTTGCGCTGGCTGTTGTGCTGGGTGTCAACACCCTGCGCAAGGGCTCGCGCCAGCTCGATGTGGCGCCGCTGCCCCTGCTGCAGGTGGATGAAGCGGGTGCCGCCCAGCGCCTGGCCGAGGCGGTGCGCTTGCGCACCATCTCATCGCTGGACGATCCGGGGCTCAATGCCGACCAGTTCAAGCAGTTGCATGCGCTGTTGCAAGCCCGGTTTCCCAAAACCCACGCTGCCCTGCAGCGTGAGGTGGTGGGCGACCTGAGCCTGCTCTACACCTGGCGCGGCAGCAAGCCCGAGGCGCAGCCCATCCTGCTCATGGCCCACCAGGACGTGGTGCCCGTGGCACCGGGCACCGAGGGCGACTGGAAGGCCGAGTCCTTCGGTGGTGAAGTAAAGGACGGCTTTGTCTGGGGGCGCGGCGCCTGGGACGACAAGGGCAACCTCATGTCCCAGATGGAAGCGGTGGAGATGCTGGTGGCCAGCGGCTACCAGCCCGAGCGCACCGTGTACTTGGCCTTTGGCGCCGACGAAGAAGTGGGTGGCCACCGTGGCGCCGAGAAGATTGCAGAACTCCTGAAAGAGCGCAAGGTGCGCCTGGATTTTGTGATCGACGAAGGCTTGCTCATCACCGAAGGCATCATGCCCGGCTTACAAAGCCCGACCGCGCTGATTGGCGTGGCCGAGAAGGGCTACCTCTCGGTGGTACTCAAGACGTCGGCCACTCCCGGTCACTCGTCCATGCCGCCGCCCAAGGGCAGCAGTGCGATTGCCATGATGAGTGCGGCCCTCCAGCGTATCGATGACAAGCAGTTGCCCGGCGCCATTCGCGGTGTGGCGGGCGAGATGTTTGCCACCATTGCACCGGAGATGAGCGGTTTCTCGCGTGTGGCCTTGTCCAACCTCTGGCTGTTTGGCCCCCTGGTGCAAAAGCAACTGGAGGCCGGTGCCAGCACCAATGCCATGCTGCGCACCACCACGGCGCTGACGATCGTTCATGCGGGCAACAAGGAGAACGTGCTGCCAGGCCAGGCCGAGGCCACGGTGAACTTCCGCCTACTGCCCGGGGACACCCGCGAGCAGGTGGTTGAGCGCACCCGCGCCCTGGTGGCCGACGCCACGCACAACGGCAAGTTCGAACTGCATGCGCTGCCCGGCGGTGCCGAGGCCTCCAAGGTCGCGCCCACCGACTCCGCGCAGTACGCCCTCATCAACCGCACCGTGCGCGAAGTGTTCCCCGGAACGCTGGTGGCGCCCGGTTTGATGATTGGCGGCTCGGACTCTATCCACTTTGGCGACATCAGCGACCACATCTTCAAGTTCTCGCCCGTGCGGGCAGGGCCGCAAGACCTGTCGCGTTTTCACGGCACCAACGAACGCATTGCCGTCAGCAACCTGGCCGAACTGATCCGTTTCTACCACCGCCTTTTGACCCAAGGTGCCAAGGCATCTTGAACCTGACACTATTTAGGAGAGCTTTACCATGACATCAGCAGTAATCGTTTCCACCGCACGCACCCCCCTGACCAAGTCCTGGAAGGGTGCCCTCAACATGACCCACGGCGCCACCATGGGTGGCCATGTGGTGGAGCATGCCATTCAACGTGCAGGCATTGAGGCCGCCGAGGTGGACGACGTCATCATGGGTTGCGGCACGCCCGAAGGTGCCACCGGCGCCAACATCGCCCGCCAGGCCGCCCTGCGCGCCGGTTGCCCCGTCACCGTCTCGGGCATGACCATCAACCGCTTCTGCTCGTCGGGCCTGCAGACCATTGCCACCGCCGCCCAGCGCATCATTGCCAACGAAGGCGATATTTACGTTGCCGGTGGTCTGGAAGCCATCTCCTGCACCGCGCAGGAAATGAACACCCACATGCTGCAAGACCCCTGGCTCATGAAGCACAAGCCCGAGGTCTACTGGGCCATGCTGCAAACCGCCGAACAGGTGGCCAAGCGCTACGGCATTACCCGCCAGGCCATGGACGAATACGGCGCCAGCAGCCAGCAAAAGGCCAGCGCTGCACTGGAAAAGGGCCTGTTCAAGGACGAAATCGCCCCCATCACCGTCACCATGGGCGTGGCCGACAAGGTCATGGGCCTGACCACCAAGGAGGTGACCGTGAGTGCGGACGAAGGCATCCGCGCCGGGACCACGTATGACGGCATCAAGGATCTGCGCTCGGCACTGCCCGGCGGCCTGGTTTCGGCAGGCAACGCCAGCCAGCTGTCTGACGGCGCTGGCGCCGTGGTGGTCATGCACGAAAAGCTGGCCGAACAAAAGGGACTCAAGCCCCTGGGCCGTTTCCTGGGATTTGCCGTGGCCGGATGCGAGCCCGACGAAATGGGCATCGGCCCCGTGTTCGCCATTCCCAAGGTGCTCAAGCGCCTGGGCCTCACGATGAACGACATCGACCTGTGGGAGCTGAACGAAGCCTTCGCCGTGCAGGTGATCTACTGCCGTGACAAGCTGGGCATTCCTGCCGACAAGCTCAACGTCAACGGCGGCGCCATCGCCGTGGGCCACCCCTTTGGCATGAGCGGCCAGCGCCTTACCGGCCACGCCCTCATCGAAGGCAAGCGCCGCGGTGCCAAAAAAGTCTGCGTGACCATGTGCATCGGCGGCGGCATGGGCGCTGCGGGTGTGTTTGAAGTGCTGTAAGCGCTGACGACGCTCTGAAGATCAACGCCCCTCGCAGACCGGAAGGTTTGCGCGGGGCGTTTGCTTTTGTTTTGATAGCTGATAGCGCTTGTCTGGCGGGCGCTGGAGGCTAAAAATGCTGGTGCTCTACTGATGTGGATGGCAGCCACAGGCACCAGTTGCCACGGCATGAATGACAACCGCCGTGGGGCTCTATGAGCGCTAGCGCACAGAGCAACTGCAGCGCAGCCGATAAGGTGGAGTTGCGGGTCGGCGCCTCTTGAGCGCTGCACCGCCGCCCATCCCATTCACGCGAAGGAATCCCCTATGAACAGCATCATTTACATCGTCGGCCTGGTCGTTATCGTGCTTTTCGTCCTGTCTTTTTTCGGCCTGCGCTGAGCCTCAGAGCCAGTCGGACTTGCATATCGTCGGCTGCAAATCGACCGTAGCGGCCCAAGATGGCCAACCTGCAAGGGGCGCCATCATCACCGTGGCCGACAACACCTTCTGCACACCCTGCCTGGTGCGCCCGCTGGAGCTGGGCATCGACCTGGTGCTGCACTCCATGACCAAATAGCTCGGCGGGCACGGCAACGCCACCGGTGAATCGCCCCGGCTTTCGTGGAGGCCAGTTGGTTTAAGTCAGGCCACCATCATGGCAGTCTGACTGGC
>NZ_BAAGQN010000003.1:0-12100 GCF_054783455.1 Simplicispira piscis | reverse complement strand
GTGGCTGCTGCCAGCGACCCACTGGCCGTTGATCAGGCCTTGGGTCTTGAGCAGGCTGGGGTCTTTGAGGGTGGCGAGGGGCGTGGACATAGCGGTTTCACTCCGGGGAAAAAGGTCAAGGGTAAAGACAAAGAGTGCAGGTGGGTGTCACGCAGGCGGTCTTTGTCAGCGTTGCAAAAATATGAGTCTTTTTGGCTTGTAACGCTTTGCTGACGAGCGTTAATAGCTATTGAATTCGTAGCTTTCCGTCGTGCCGGAACGCAGTGCAGGGTCATTGGTCGATGATGCGCCGGGCAAAGTGTTCCAGGTAGTCCATCAACTGGTTGGCACCGGCCACGGCATGGTCTTCGTTGCCGGTGGCAATGCCTTGTGCCAGGTGCATGTGGGCGCGGGCGCCTTCGGCCACATCGCCTTCGTGCTGGTAGGCATACCAGAAGCGGCGGCACTGCACGATGAGCGGAGCCACGCATTTCACGGCGGAATGGTTCTGGCTGGCTTGGTGCACCACGATGTCGAGCTGGTGGTCGGCCAGCATGTAGTCGTCCAGATCGCCGCGCTCGGCGGCCAGCACCATGGCCTGCCCGCAACTGAGAATGGCTGCGCGTTGGGGCGAGGTGGCGCGGCGGGCCGCGCAGGAGGCCAGCAGGCGTTCGAGTGCGCGGCGCGTCTGGATCACATCCAGATGGTCGGCCAGGTCGATGTTGGAGACCTGCAGCCCTCGGCGCGGCAACTGCACGATCAGCCCGATGGAGACCATGCGCAAGAGCGCCTCGCGTACCGGCGTGCGGCCCAGGCCGGTGCTGTCGGTAATGTCTGCTTCCACCACAGGGCTGCCGGGCTGCAGTTGCAGGGTGGAGATCATGGCCTCGATGGCGTCGTAGGCGACGTCAGCGGCACGCCGCTTGGGTTGCATTTCGGAGATGTGGGGTGCTGTAGATGTTGTCATGGACGGAGCAAACGGGGCAGAGCGCATAAGGGATAGATCTTATGCGCCCGCCCTGCGCAGGGCCTGGTCAGAGCGCTGCCCCGGCTTTGCGCAGCTCGGCAATCTGCGGCGCCTTGGGCAGCCAGAGTTTGTCGAAATCAGCGATGAGGCCGTCGGGTTTGAAGTCTGCCGCCGTGTGAAACGCAATCGGCGTGGCCTTGAATTTTTCGATCAGGCCGGCTTCGGTGGTGACGATGTCGTTGATCTGCGCGTCCAGCGACTGCGCCACCAGGCGGCGGATGAGGTCTTTGTCCTTCGCATCGAGCCCTTGCCAGATGCGGCCCGACACCAGCGGCGCAAACGGCATGAACAGTGCGTTCATCTGTAGCAGCGATTTCGCCACCTTGTCGAAACGCTGGTTCCACGAGAATTCGATGTCGGCCTCCAGCCCGTCGACCTGGCCGTTGCTCATGGCGTCAAACACCGCAGGCGTGGGGATGGGCGTGGGCGCGGCGCCCAGCATTTGGTAGAAGTCGCGGTACACCGGGGTGGGGTTGATGCGCAGCTTCAGGCCCTTGAGGTCGGTGGGCACCTTCACATCCTTGGTGGCAAACACGGCGCGCATGCCGGTAATGCCCCAGCCCAGGCCGATGGTGCCGGTCTCGCGCGGCAGCACGTCCAGCAGCTTCAAGGCCTGGGGTGTTTTGACGAGCTTGGCCACGGCCGGTGTCGAGCGCACCAGGTAGGGCGCGTTGATGGCCGCCACGCTGGAGACGCGCGTGCCCAGTTCGGCAGCCTGGATCCAGCCCATGTCGAGCGCGCCCGATTGCATCTGCTGCATCATCGCCGCCTCGTTGCCCAACTGGCCCGAGTGGAAGACCGTGACGCTCAGGCGCCCGTTGGTTTCCTTCTTCAGCGCTTCGCCAAACTGCAGCGCGGCCCGGTTCCATGAGTGCCCGGCGGGCGTGATCAGGCCCAGGCGAAATTCCTTGGCCGAATCGGCGCGCACGAGCGACGGGAAAGCCAGGGGCGATGCGGCTGCCAAGGCGGCAGCAGAGGTCTGGATGAAGTGGCGGCGGGTGGTTGTCATTGGCGTCTCCGGGGGGTGGGTCAGGGTGAGGGTGAAACAGACGGGCACATCAACGCACGGTGCTACTTGAGCAGGCCGAGCGACAGGCTGGGGAACAGCGACAGCACCACCAGCGCCACGCAGCTGATGATGAAAAACGGCAGGGTGACGATGAACATCTTTCCGGGCTTCGCTCCGGTCACGGCAGACGCCACGAAGAAGCTCAAACCCACGGGCGGCGACATCAGGCCCAGCACCAGGTTGATGACGGCCACCACGCCAAAATGCCGGGGGTCGATGCCGTAGACCTCGGTGGCAATCGGCAGCAGGATTGGCACCGTCATGATCAGGCCCGGGATACCGTCAATCACCGTACCGATGACGAGCAAGATGACGTTGGTCAGCAGCAAAAAGGTCACCGGGTCATGCGCCACGGTCTGGATCCAGGCGGCCACCGCCTGGGGCACCTTGCCGTAGATCAGCAGCCACGAGAACACGGCGGCGGCAGACACCAGGAACAGCACGATGGCCGAATACATGGCCGAGCGCAGCAGGATGCGTGGCATGCTGGCAAACGAAAATTCCCTGGTCACAAACCGCCCCACCAGGGCAGCCGCCACGGCGCCCACGGCGGCCGCTTCGGTGGGGTTGGCAAAGCCGCCCAGAATCGAGCCGACGATGACGATGGGGATCAGCAGCGTGGGGCTGGCGCCCAGGGCGGTGCGGGCGCGCTGGCGCAAGGTGCGGTATTCGCTGCGTGGGTAGTTGTAGAAGAAGCCCATGCAGGCGATCACCACAAAAAACAGCAGCGTGAGCAGGATGCCGGGGATGATGCCGGCAATCAGCATGTCGCTCACGGCCACCTGGGCCAGCACGCTGTACACGACGAACATCACCGAGGGCGGAATGATCGGCCCCAGCATGCCGCCATAGACCGTGATGCCCGCTGCAAAGGTCTTGTCGTAGCCCTGCTTTTCCATCTCGGGCACCATCACCTGCGACATGATGGCCACCTGCGCCGTGGCCGAGCCGATGATGGACGCCACCATCATGTTGGCCAGGATGTTCACGTAGGCCAGGCCCCCTTTGACCGAGCCGATGAAGGCCATGGCCAGCTCCACCAGCCGCCGCGTGATGCCACCGCTGTTCATGATTTCGCCGATCAGGATGAACAGGGGGATGGCGATCAGCCCATAACTGTCCACCCCGGCAAACATCTGCAAGGGAAACGACTGGAACAGCACCGTGCTGCCTGAGTTGAGAATAAAGACGACACCCGCCAGGCACAGGCAAATGCCAATGGGCACACCCACAAGCAGGATGGCGAGAAAGAAGAGGCTGGTGATCATGGGAGGGTGTGACCAGGGTTGTGTGCCGTGTTGAAAATCAGTTCACCGCGTCTGCGCTGACCACATCGAAACCGGGGTGCACCAGCCGTGGAGACGCTTCCAGCTCTTCCAGGAGATTGGCAAAGGCGTGCACTGTGAGGGTGAGTGAAAAGATGGGAAGAATCAGCTGCAGCACCCAGGTGGGCCACTCCAGCGTCTGGGTGCGCTCGGTGTAGATGAAATTGAAGCTGGCCTCGGCGTAGTCCTTGGCATTGAAACCGGCTGCTGCAATGCCGCGCGGGTCCATCCACACCCAGCACATCCACACGAGCGCCAGTGCAAACACCAGTACGCCGAGGGTGGCGATGACCTTCAGTACCTTGGCGCCGCCGGGCGGCAGTTGGTCGGACACCAGCCCCACCGCAAAGTCCATGCGCAAGCGCGTCATGACCGATGCGCCGACAAAGGTGAGCCAAACCATGGTGAACACTGCTGCCTCATCCACCCAGTAAATGGGGGTGCCGGAGTAGCGTGTGACGACGTTGAGCAGGATGAGCAGCACCAGCAGCCCCATCAAGACCGTGAGTGCGGCGCGCTCTGTGCGCAAGACAGCAGTAGACAAAGCCATGGCCCAGCGCACGGGTGCATGTGACGCTGCGAGGGAGGGGGAAGGCACTGGGCGGTCAGACATGGAGCGAAGGTGCAGACCGGACTTGGTCATGCAGGTATTTTGAAGATATGCTGTAAATATATTAGTAAATTACAAGCATTCTTACTAGGGAAAACCAGTGATTTCTTCAACTTTTTAGCCCTGTACGCACGCCGCAGCGCACAGGGCTTCGCGCTCAGTCAGCGAGTTGCACGATGTCCCGGTACATCGCTGCCGGTACGGCAATGCCTTCTGCCTGGCTGCGCTCCCGCGCTGTAAAGCGGCGCTGTGAAGGCAGGCGGGCCTGGTCGGAGATGGCGTGCAGAAGGTGTTCGGCCCGTGCGGTCTGGGCGTCTGCGTCGCCACCGCCCAAGGCCAGCGGATCGAACGCAAGAATCAGCTCGCCGTGGCAGGGAGTGACGCCTGCGCCGTCGTCAAAGGCCAGCGATTCACGGCTGGTCCAGTCGCCAATCAGGGCACCTGCCATCAGTTCCACCATGGTCGAGAGCGCAGAGCCCTTGTGCCCACCAAACGCCAGCATGGCGCCGCGCGCAACGGCGACGGGGTCGGTGCTGGGCTGGCCATCGGCGTCCACGCCACAGCCTTCGGGCAGCGGCTGGCCGGCGCGGCGGTGCAGCTCCAGGTCGCCGCGGGCGATGGCGCTGGTGGCAAAGTCAAAAACATAAGGAAAGGGCCCCGGGCGCGGCCAACCGAAGGCGATAGGGTTGGTGCCAAAAAGCGGCTTGCTGCCGCCGACCGGCGCTACCCAGGCGTGGCTGGGTGTCAGTGCCAGGGCTGCCAAGCCGTGCGCGGTGATGGCTTCGATCTCGGGCCACAGAGCCGAGAAATGAAAGCAATGGCGAATGACCAGCGCACCCAGGCCGTGGCGGCGCGTGGCCTCGACCAACGCTGGTAGGCCGCGCTCGAAGGCCAGCGGCGAAAAACCATACTTCGCATCGACCTGCACGATAGGGCCGCCGCTGGCGGTCACCACGGGCACCACCTCCAATTGCACCTTGCCTGCGCGCACGGCATCGACACAGCTGATCAGCCGGTACACCCCGTGCGACTGGCAAGCGTCGCGCTGGCCTGCGACGATGACTTTGGCAATCGCTTGAACATGCGCATCAGACAGGCCCATGCGGGCCAAGGCGCGGTGAACGAGGTTGCTCAGTTCCGCTTCAGGGACATGCACCATGGCTGGGGAGGGGGAGGAAGTAGGGTTCATGCCTTGGAAGTGCTTTCGGTCATAGGTTCGTGAATAAAGTCGGGGGCTGCAGACGCGAGGGTGGACAGGCGTGCGGGTGAAAGCAAGTGCCGCGCGGGCTGCGGCGCCCAGCCGTACAGCACCTGGGCCGCCGCGCCGCAAATGCGGCCCTGGCAGGCGCCCATGCCGCAGCGGGTGTGCAGCTTGGCATCTATCCACCCACTGCGCTGTTGCAGGTCGCTGTGCGCCACATCTTCGCAGCGGCAGACCAGGGTGTTGGCGCGGGGCAGGGCGGCCAGCACTTGCGCGCGCACCGGGAAGTGGCGGTGCAGTGCATCGGCAAATGCATTCCAGCGCGCCAAGGTGTTTTGCAAGGTCTGCGCAGCCTCTGCATTGCCTGCGGCGGCGTGGCCTGCCATGGCGCCTTGCACCAGCGCCCGCTCACTGCCACCAAAGCCGGTGCATTCGCCAGCGGCGTACACACCGGGTACGCTGGTTCGCATCAACGTATCAACTTGCAGGCCGTTGCGGTCGCCCAGCGCGCAGCCGAGCATTTGCCCCAGGTGGGTGTTGGGCACCAGGCCAAAACCGCAGGCAACGCGGTCGCAGTCCAGCAGCTCCGTGCTGCTGCTGCGTTGCAGGCGTACCTGTTCGACCTGGGCGCTGCCCAGAGCTTCGAGCACATGGGTGTTGGCGCGCAGGCTGGGGTGCAGCAGCGTCGGCGCCTGCAGGGCTTTGGCGGGCCAGCGAACCAGTTGCGCCGCAAACGCGGCCAGGTCACGCCACGGTGTGTGTTCGGCCACACGCACCACATGCGCGCCTGCCTTGCGTGCGGTGGCTGCGGCTGCCAGCAACAGCGGGCCGGTGCCTGCGATCACGATGCGCTGGCCAAGCACATCCACCCCGCCTTTGATGAGCGCCTGCAGTCCCCCGGCACCCGTAACGCCGGGCAGCGTCCAGCCGGGGAAGGGCAGCAGCAGTTCGCGCGCACCGGTGCAGAGGATGATCTGGCCCGCGTGCTGTGTCCAACCGCGCGTGGTGTTTTCCAGAATCAGGGCGGGCGCATCGCCTGCGTTGGCCCGGTCGCCCAAGCCGACCACGCGGGTGCCATTGAGCACTTCGATGTTGGGGTGGTGTGCCAGGCTTTCGCGGTGCTGGCGTGCCAGTGGCGGCAGTTGCACGCCGGGACCGTCGCGCCAGATCTGCCCGCCGGGGGCGGGATTGTCGTCCACGACGGTGATGCGCATACCGCTGGGCGCTGCGGCGAGTGCCGCCGCCATCCCGGCAGGGCCTGCGCCGATGATGAGCAGGTCGCAACGGGCCTGCGGTGTGGGTGTCATGTGGCACCTCCCGTGTGTGCGGTGCTGGTTGCAATGAGCATGCCGTCCTCGCACACTGTCTGGCAGGCCAGGCGTTCGCGGCCATTGATCAGTACGCGGCACTCGTGGCACACGCCCATGCCGCACAGCGGTGCACGCCACTGCCCACTGACCGACAGGCGCGTGCGGCCCGGTGGTTGCTGCGCGAGAGCGGCGGCCACGCTGCTGCCTACAGGTATGCGCACCCGCGTCCCACCCACCTGCACTTCGACCATGGTTGCTGTGTTTTTCATGCGGCGTGCTCCTGCACAAACCGTGTGGGTGCATAGGGTGTTGGGTCCATCGGTGCCGCCGTGCCGAGCATGCTGGATGCAATCAGGCTGGCCGTCGCAGGCGCCGTGGTCACGCCCAGGCCCTCGTGCCCCACCGCGAGCCACAAGTGTTCGTGCTCTGGGTGGCGTCCGATGATGGGCAGGCCGTCGGGCGTGGCAGCGCGAAACCCGGTCCAGGTGCGGATGGCGTTGCGCTCGGCCAGTGAGGGCACGTATTCGATGGCCCGGCGCAGCATTTTCGCGAGCACGGCGTTGTCCACCGCCGGATCCAGTGTGTCGAATTGGCGCGACGACCCCAGCAGCCATTGGCCGGTGGGGCGTGGCTGCAGGTTGAAGGCCACCGAAGTGCCCTCGGTCTGGTGTGCGTTTTTGACGTAGCCCAGCTCGACCAGCTGGTGCCGTACGACCGCGCTGCCCCGGTCGGTGATGGCCAGGTGCCCCTTCTTGGGGCGAATGGGCAGTTCGGGGCAGAACTGCGTGGCGTGGATGCCCGCGGCCAGCAGCACGGCGCCGCCTTCGCGCACGCTGCCGTCCTGGCAGTGCACGCGGCGGCCTTCAATGCGGCTGACGCGCAGATTTTCGACCTGGACAGGGGTTGAGGCATGGCACAGCAGCCATTCGGCGGCGTTGGGTGCATAGACCATGCTGTCGCCGCCCACCCGCAGGGCGCCATGCAGGCCGGGGCGCAGCACAGGCTCCAGCGCAGCGAGTTGTGGGGCGCCGAGCAACTCGCAAGCAATGCCATGCGCGTGCAGGCGTGCGCGTTTGTGCTCGGCTTCCTGCATCTCCTGGGCATCGGCCGCGACCCATAACGTGCCGCAGTGGGTGAAAGCCGTGCTGGGCGCCTCGGCGGCCATGCGCGGCGCCCAGGCGTGCCACTGGGTGAGCGAGGCCTGGCTGATGGCCAGCTCGGCGGGGTTGTCGTCCATGACCACCAGGTGGCCCATGCCGGCGTTGGTGGCACCGCCCAGGCGTGCGTCGAGCACCAGAACGGACTGGCCCGCATTGGCCAGCGCATGGGCACACGCTGCGCCGACGATGCCGGCGCCGATGACGATGACGTCAGGTTTGCGCATGCGGCGTTAGAGCTGAATGCCCCAGCCAAAGGGGTCGTTCGACTCAATCAATAGCGTGGCTTCGGCGCTCATGAAAGCGCGGCCGCGCAGCGTGGGGATGAGCTGGTCGCCCTCCATGGCATAGCTGGCTTCGAACTGGCTGCCAATGATGCTGGCCTGGCGCCATACTTGGCCCGGTTGCAGCTTGCCGTCGGCCGCGAGGCAGGCGAGCTTGGCGCTGGTGCCGGTGCCGCAAGGCGAGCGGTCGTAGGCGCCGCCGGGGCAAAGTACAAAGTTGCGGCTGTCGGCCTGGTCGTCGTCGGCAAAGAGTTCGATGTGGTCGATGAGGCCCCCGTCGCTGCCGCGCACGCCTTGGCCCTCCAAGGCCTTTTGCACGGCGATGGCAAAGGCCGTGAGTGCTGCCAGGTTGCTGCTCTCCACGCGCTGCTGGTGCGCTGTCACCAGGAAGAACCAGTTGCCGCCCCAGGCCACGTCGCCGGTCACGGGCCCGTGGCCGGGCACGTCCACGGTCAATTGGTGCTGCAGGCGGTAGGCCGGCACGTTGCGCACGCTGACGGAGCCGTCGTCGTGCAGCGTGGTCTGCACGGTGCCCACGGGCGTTTCGATGCCGTGCACGCCGGGCTGGATGCGGCCCATGTGCGCAAGCGACGCTACCAGGCCAATGGTGCCGTGGCCACACATGCCCAGATACCCGCTGTTGTTGAAGAACACCACACCCGCAGCGTTGCGCGCATCAACCGGCGGGCAGAGCAGGGCGCCAACGATCACGTCGTTACCGCGTGGCTCCAGCACCGTGGCGGTGCGCCAGCGGTCGTGCTGCGCGGCCAGCAGGGCGCGGCGCTCGGCCATGCTGCCATTGCCGAGATCGGGGAAGCCGCCCACCACCAGCCGTGTGGGTTCGCCACCGGTGTGGGAGTCGATGATTTGGATGCGGTGCATAAAAAATCCAAAAAAAAGGCCTACAAAGCTGCAGGCCACAAGCCCCCGCGCAAGGCGGGAGCAGGAGACGATCAGTAGCTTGCCAGTGGCACCGGTGCTCCGTTGCGGAACGTCAGCACGGTGATGGGGGCCTGCTTCAGGTTGCCTTTGTCGTCGTAGGCGTAAGTGCCTGCAACGCCTTTGTAGCTCAACTGGTACATCTGTGCACCCACCTTGTCCGGGCTGGTGGCGTTGGCCTTTTGCATGGCATGGGCAATGAACTGCGTCTGGTCGTAGTAAGAGGCGGCATAAGCATCCGCGTCGCGCTTGAAGCGCTCCTTGTACTTGGCCTTGAAGGCGCTGCCGCCTTCGACCTTGTCGAGCATGGTGCCGCCCTGGGCGCAGATCACGGTGTCATTGACCGCATCGCCGCCGAGCTTGCCCACTTCGGGGCTGCACAGGGTGTCGCCGCCCAGCAGTTTGGCGTTGATGCCCAGTTGCTTCATTTGGCGTGCCATGGGAGCGGCTTGGGGCGCATAGCCACCAAAGAAGATGGCCTGCGGCTGCTTGGCTTTCAGGCTGGTCAGGATGGCGAGGAAGTCGGTGGACTTGTCGGTGGTGAACTCCTGGCCGACGACGGTCAGGCCCAGCTTCTTGGCTTCCTTGGTGAACTCTTCGGCTACGCCCTGGCCAAAGGCCGTGCGGTCGTCGATGACGGCGACGTTCTTCACCTTCATCACGTTGGCAGCGTACACCGCCATGTTCGAACCGATCTGCGTATCACTGGCGATGATGCGGAACAGGTTCTTGTAACCGCCTTGCGTGACCTTGGGGTTGGTGCCCACGGTGGAGACCATCGTGCCGCCTTGGCTGTAGACGCGCGATGCGGGGATGGTGACGCCCGAGCAGTAAGGGCCGAGCACATATTGGACTTTGCTGTCCACGAACTTTTGCGCAACGCTGACACCGGTGCGGGCGTCGCACTGGTCGTCTTCGGAGACCAGTTCAAACTTGAGCGTCTTGCCTGCGACGGCGATTTTTTTGGCGTTCAGTTCTTCAATGGCCATGCGAACACCGTTCTCGTTGTCCTTGCCGGCAAAGGCGTTCGGACCAGAGAGCGGGCCGCTGTGGCCAATGGTGATGACTTGTTCGTCCGCTTGGGCGGTGCCAGCGAAGGCGAGTGCGACGAGTACAGCGGTACTGGAAATGGCAAATTTCATCAGGAATCCTTTCGGTGAAACGGGGCAGGATACAGAGTGAACCTGGTTTAAATGCATTTCCAGTGCTTCTATTAGAAATGCTCTCAGGGGTGTAGCGCCAGGCAACGTTGCACCCCTGTCCATGCACCTTCTCAGGCGACCGACTGGTACTTGCTTGGGCGCGTTTCCAGCGCTTTTTTCACAATGCGCTCAATGAACGCACGTTCTTCGCCAATCACCGGCAGGCGCGGGCGGCGCATGTGCTCGGTGCCGGTGCCGACGAGCAGATCGATCAGCTTGAGGTTCTGCACCAGCTTGTTCGACACGTCGAGGTGCAGCAGGGGCGTCATCCACTGATAAAGCTTGAGGGCTTCTTCGTACTGACCGGCCTTCATCAGGTCGTACAGCGCCACGGTTTCGCGCGGGAAGGTGCAGCCCACGCCCGCCAGCAAACCGTCGCAGCCCAGCGCCAGGCCTTCAAACGCCAAATCGTCCACGCCCAGGAACAGCTGAAAGCGGTCGCCCAGCGCCAGGCGCAGGTCGGTGATGCGGCGGATGTCGCCACAGCTTTCCTTGATGGCCACGACCCATTCGCAGTCGGCCAGTTCGGCAAAGTGTTCGGGCTTCAAGTCCACGCGGTAGGCGATGGGGTTGTTGTAAACCATGATGGGCTTTTTGGCCGCTTCAGCCATGGCACGCACATTGGCGATGGCTTCACGGGCGTCGGCCACGTAGATGACCGAGGGCATGACCATGTAGCCGTCTACGCCCAGGGCATTGGCGCCCTTGATGAAGCGCAGGGCTTCGCTGGTGGAGGTTTCCGAGACGTTGGCCAGTACGGGGATGCGGCCCTTGGCGGCCTCGATGGCAATGCGCGTGACTTCGAGCTTTTCTTCCAGCGACATGGTGCTGAACTCGCCCAGCGAGCCGCAGGTGACGAGGCCATGGATGCCGTTGCGGATTTGAAAGTCGATGTGGCGCGCGGTGCCCTCCGCATCAATGCTCTCGTCGGCGTGGAACTTGGTGGTGATGGCGGGGAAGATGCCTTGCCAGCGGGGATTGCTCATGGGTACTCCTAGTGCTACGGGTTGAATGGTTGATATATTAATAAGATATTTAAAAAATGACACTAGGGTAAACCATGGAAAGTGCGCGCAGTGAGCGCGATTGGCGGGGGTGTGGTCAGGGGCGGACGATGCACTGGGCCAATGGGCAGACGATGCGTACAAGAAAAAACCGCCTGCACCAGAAGGTGAGGCGGTTTCAAGTAAAAAATGGCTCCAGCGCTTATCCATCAAGCGTTAATAGCTATCAATTCAGGATTCTTTGATGTCCTTGCCTGCCTGCGTTACTTCTGGATATCGCCCAGGCACAGGTACTTGATCTCCACATAGTCGTCCATGCCGTAGTGCGAGCCCTCGCGCCCCAGGCCCGACTGCTTGACGCCGCCAAAGGGTACGTGCTCGGTGGCCAAAATGCCCACGTTGATGCCCACCATGCCGTATTCGAGCGCCTCGCCCACGCGGAAGATGCGCCCCACATCGCGGCTGTAGAAGTAGCTGGCCAGCCCGAACTCGGTGTTGTTGGCCGCATCAATGGCCTCCTGCTCGGTCTCGAACTTGAAGACCGGGGCAAAGGGGCCAAAGGTTTCCTCGGTAGCGCACAGCATGTCGGCACTGGCGTTGGAGATGACGGTGGGCTCGAAGAACTGGCCTGAGCCGAGCGTCTTGAGGCGCTTGCCGCCGGTCACCACCTTGCCGCCCTTGGCGATGGCATCTTGAACATGGCGCTGCACCTTCACGAGGGCCGCTTCCTCGATCAGCGGGCCCTGGTTCACACCTTCGTCAAAGCCGTTGCCTATTTTTGCGGTCGCCACCTTGGCGGCAAACTTCTGCACAAACTCGTCGTAGACACCGCTTTGCACATAGAAACGGTTGGAGCACACGCAGGTCTGGCCGGCGTTGCGGTACTTGCTGGCAAAGGCGCCTTCCACAGCGCTGTCGATGTCAGCGTCGTTGAACACGATGAAAGGCGCATTGCCACCGAGTTCGAGCGACATCTTCTTGATGGTGGGCGCG
>NZ_BAAGQN010000002.1:641-62483 GCF_054783455.1 Simplicispira piscis | reverse complement strand
CTCACACCACCTATCGCTATCTCGCAACTTAGACAGCCTGAGACTTCTTGCTAATCAAGCAAATTTGATGAAAAAGTAGGCCACAAGGTTTCTGACCTGGGCGCCTTGTGGGGCACAGCGCCCAACCCCACCGATCAGCCCTTGGGCCTGCCCACGGCCCTACCAGCGCAGGCCTGGACTCCCCCGCTGCAAGCCGCCATGGCAGAAAGCGGCCAGCCCTCCAACGCCGCCGTGTCCGTTCTGGCCCAGCCCGGCACCGCCAACGACACCCCCTGGCCCCTGGGCCGGGCGCTGGCGCAGTTGCACGGCGTCTACATCCTGGCCGAAAACACCCAGGGTCTGGTGCTGGTGGACATGCACGCCGCGCACGAACGCATCGTCTATGAGCGCCTCAAGGCCCAGATCGACAGCAGTGCCCGCATTGCCAGCCAACCCCTGCTGATCCCGGCCACCTTTGCCGCCACCCCCGAAGAGGTAGCCACCGCCGAAACCTGCCACGAGACCCTGGCCTTGCTGGGCCTGGAGGTGGTGCCGTTTTCGCCCAAAACCCTGGCCGTGCGCGCCGTGCCCACCACGCTGGCCCAAGGCGATGCCGTGGAGCTGACGCGCAGCGTGCTGGCTGAACTCAGCACGCACGACGCCAGCACCGTGGTGCAGCGCGCGCAGAACGAAATTCTCGGCACCATGGCCTGCCACGGCGCCGTGCGGGCCAACCGCAAACTCACCATCGACGAGATGAATGCCCTGCTGAGACAGATGGAAACCACTGAACGGTCGGACCAGTGCAACCATGGGCGGCCGACGTGGCGGCAGCTCAGCATGCGGGAGCTGGACGCACTGTTTTTACGGGGCCGCTAAAGCAGCTTCTCCACCCCCCAAAAACCCGCCTGTGCGGGTTTTTATCGACGCCCAGGCGCACCTGTGTCTTGCTGCACAGGCTCTTCCGCTGGGCCACTTCAAACGACTGCACGATAACGGGCGATGCCTTGGTGGCGCAGCAGTACCGGGCCAGCACCTCCACGAAGGTCGGAATCTGGATCTGGCCGTTGAATTGCGGGTCGCGATCAGCCCAAAGCAGTATGGCGCGCAGGCTGACAGCCCAGTACAAAAACCAAGGCCAGCAAACCAGTTGCCGCAAAGTGTGTGTGCATGTTTTTCTGCGCTTGGAATGGTTCAGGCTTTGCACTGTGCGGGCCCCTGATTCTGTTTCCAAATCATTCGTGTCCAGGCGCGAAGCCTACGATCAGTGCTGTAGCACGGCAAGGCGAAGCAACAACGACACGGATGGTTTAGACATGGAATGAGACAGGGGCATGAAGGCCTGAAACGCACCATGAAAGACAGGATTCGCACCGATTTCGGGCGCTGATGCACCAAATTTGATTCAACGCATAGTTTTGGCGCATGCCGTCATGATCTTTTGGCATAATGCTGATGTTGCGGTGCCGCATTGCCCGCTTTTCCATCCAAAAGGTCCTCTGAATATGAAGTACGAGTCCGTAGGCAGCTTCCTCGAGCAAGTAGCACAGCGCAACCCCGGTCAACCTGAGTTTCTCCAGGCCGTCACCGAAGTGATGGAAAGCCTCTGGCCCTTCATTCAAAAGAATCCCCGTTACGCTGAACACAGCCTGCTTGAGCGGCTGGTGGAGCCTGAGCGCGTCATCATGTTCCGCGTGTCCTGGATGGACGACCACGGCACTGTGCAGGTCAACCGCGGCTACCGCATCCAGCACAGCATGGCCATTGGCCCTTACAAGGGCGGCCTGCGCTTTCACCCCTCGGTCAATCTCTCGGTGCTCAAATTCCTGGCGTTCGAACAGACCTTCAAGAACGCACTGACCACGCTGCCCATGGGCGGCGGCAAGGGGGGCTCTGACTTTGACCCCAAGGGCAAGAGCCCGGCCGAAGTCATGCGCTTCTGCCAGGCGTTTGCGAGCGAACTGTTCCGCCATATCGGCGCCGACACCGACGTGCCTGCGGGCGACATCGGCGTGGGCGGCCGCGAAGTGGGCTTTATTGCAGGCATGTACAAAAAGCTCAGCAACCGTGCCGACTGCGTGTTCACGGGCAAAGGCCTGTCTTTTGGCGGTTCGCTGATCCGCCCCGAAGCGACCGGCTATGGCACCGTGTATTTCGCTGATGAAATGCTCAAGACCCGCGGCAAGTCGTTCGATGGCCTGCGCGTCTCGGTATCGGGCTCGGGCAACGTGGCCCAGTACGCGGTCGAAAAAGCCATGGCCCTGGGCGCCAAGGTGGTCACGGTATCCGATTCAAGCGGCACCATCGTCGATGAAGACGGCTTCACCACCGCCAAGCTGGCCGAATTGATGGAGGTGAAGAACCACCTCTATGGCCGCGTGAGCGACTACGCCCAGCGCACCGGTGTGAAGTTTGAAGCCGGCAAGACCCCATGGCACGTGCCGGTGGATGTGGCCCTGCCCTGCGCCACGCAAAACGAGCTGGATGACAAAGACGCCGCCACCCTCATCAAGAACGGCGTGCTGTGCGTGGCCGAAGGCGCCAACATGCCTTCGACCAACGAGGCCGCCCGGGCGTTCGAAGCCGCTGGCGTGCTGTACGCACCGGGCAAGGCCAGCAACGCCGGTGGCGTCGCCACCTCGGGTCTGGAAATGAGCCAGAACGCCATGCGCCTGAACTGGACGGCCGAAGAGGTGGACAACCGCCTCTTGA
Source organism: Simplicispira piscis (assembly GCF_054783455.1). Classification (NCBI taxonomy): domain Bacteria; kingdom Pseudomonadati; phylum Pseudomonadota; class Betaproteobacteria; order Burkholderiales; family Comamonadaceae; genus Simplicispira; species Simplicispira piscis. Next base: position 59,792 of record NZ_BAAGQN010000002.1, on the reverse strand, counting down.
TGATCATGCAAGGTATCCACGCCGCCTGTCTCAAGCACGGCACGCGCGCTGATGGCTCGGTGAGCTACATCGACGGCGCCAACGTGGCCGGCTTCGTCAAGGTGGCCGATGCCATGATGGCGCAGGGCGTTCTCTGAGCGGCGGCTAATACCTCCAGCGAAAGGGACCCTCGGGTCCCTTTTTTATGCCGCTTTGGGCTCCTCCGCCACCAGGGGATGCACAGGCGTTTCGGACAGCGCCGAAAAACGCCCGAGGACATGGCGCGTCCAGTAGCCAATGTCATAACGCTGCACCTGCGCCAGCATGCGACCCATACGCTCGCGCTGTTCGCCCTCGCCCATGGCCAGGGCTTCATCCAGCGTGTCGTCCAGCGAACTGCGGCTGAAGGGGTTGACCAGGACGGCGTCTTCCAGCTCCATGGCAGCACCCGAAAACTCGGACAGCACCAGCACACCCGCCTCGCCCTGCTTGGCCGCCACGAATTCCTTGGCCACCAGGTTCAGGCCGTCGCGCAGCGGTGTGATCCAGGCAATGTCGGCGGCGCGGTAGGCACACACCACTTCCTCGAACGCGAGCGGCGTGGTCGAGAGGTGGATGGGCAGCCAGTGCAGCGTGCCAAAGTGGCCGTTGATGCGGCCCACCAGTTGCTCTATTTTTTGCTGCTCAGCGCGGTAGATCTCCATGCCTTCAGCGGCCGCCACCGTGACCAGCAGCAACTTCACCCGCCCGTGCAGGTCGGGGCGGCGCTTGAGCAGGCGCTCAAAGGCTTCAAGCTGCTGGCGCCCGCCCTTGGCATAGTCCACACGACTCACCGAGACGATCAGCGTTTCGGTGTTCATGTCTTTACGGATGCGCTCGGTGCGCGCCTTGCCTTCGGGCGAGTTCACCGCCTTGGCGATGAGCGCGGGCGCCGTACCAATGGGGCAGGTATCGATGACGATGCTGCGCCCTTGCACATCGAGCTGCACCGTGACGCGCGGCTCGGACAAGGCGCAGGCGCGCTGAATGATCGGCAAGCTGACAGGCGCCTCGTGCCGCACCACGCTGCTGCGCAGGCTCTCGACCACGGCGCAGAAGTTCTGTGCAAAACGCGGCACGTGAAAGCCCACCAGGTCGCAGCACAGCAGGCTGTTGATGATTTCGTCGCGCCAGGGCAGGATATTGAAGGCATCAGGCCCCGGGAACTGCGTGTGATGAAAGAACGCAATCTTCAGGTCGGGCCGCATCGCGCGGATAAAGCCCGGCACCAGCCACAGGTTGTAGTCGTGCACCCAGACCACAGCGCCGTGCTCGGCCTCGGCGCACGCTGCCTCGGCAAAGCGGCGGTTCACCTCGCGGAAATCGGCCCAGTGGATGTTCTCGGTGGAATACAGCCAGGGGAAGGTGTGGATCACCGGCCAGAGCGCCTCTTTCGAGGTCACATGGTAGAACTGGTGAATCTTGGCGGCCTCCAGCGGCAGGCGCACCACATCGTAGTTGCCGTAGCTGTCGCTCACCGTGATACGGCGCTCAAAATCCTGCGCCTTGCCGGTCGTTGGCTTTTTCTTCCAGGCGACCCACACAGCCTTGTCGACGTGGCTGAAAAAACCCTTGATGGCTGGAATGATGCCGTTGGGGCTGCGCGGCTCGCGCATCACCGTCTTGCCGTCTTCCACCACCTCCTCGTAGGGCTGGCGGTGGTAAACGACAACGAGTTCGTTCTTGAGATCTTGGGAGGCGAGCGTGTTCATGCGTGTCCTTTCTTTCAGTGGATGCGCTGCAAAGCGTCAAGCACGCCGGCAGCGCCCTCTTTTGCGCTCCAGTGCACGTTGGGCAGGCCTGCTGCGGCCTCGGCCAGCAGCGGTTCACGGTTGGCGACGATGACCCCTTGCAAGCCGGTCTGGAACAGCGAGAGATCGTTCAGGGTGTCGCCCGCCACCAAGGTGCGCTCGGGCGACAGGTTCAGCGCATCGAGGGTGCGCAGCAGCGTGGGACCTTTTTGCACGCCGCGCGGCAGCACATCAAAATAACGCTCGGCCGACAACAGCACGTCATAACCCTCTGCCACCAGCTCGGTGCGCGCTGCGCTGGCGAGCTCTACATCGGAATAGAAGCAGGACACGCGCCGCCCTTCCACCACGGGCTGCTCTTGCAGGTGCGGGTGGCGCGCCAGAATGCTGCGCACCACTGCCGGGGTGTGCTGCGGCCAGCCCTCGTCCAGCCAGCGCTCCAGCGCGGGCAGCGGCGTGCGGGCGGCTCCGGCATACACGGCCGTGCCCACGTCGGAAATGATGTGGTCGGGTTGCAGCGGCAACCCATCGAGCACATCGCGCATGGTGGTCAGGCTGCGCCCAGTCACGTAGATCAACACGATCTCATCGCGCCGCTGGCCAATCCAGTCGTAGAGCGCGGCACGCTCGTGGGCATTACCGCCCAGAAAAGTGCCATCGAGGTCGGTGGCGAGGATGGTTGGGTGCATGGGCGCTCCTTTGGTGAAGGGTGGGCGAAGTCCGGCAGCGTAGCGGGCAGCTGGCAAAGCCGCTGCCGCTTGAAATGCCTGCCAGACAAAAAGTGTGAAAAGGCCACGGCCGCAAGGCCCGTGACCCTGGCGACTAAGCGCCAGGCGATACGCCGTGAGCGGCTGCCTGAGCACCAGAGGTTTGAGCCAGTGACACGGCCAGCGGGCTCTGCTTGCCGACAACCAGCGTGCGCACCGGGAATGCGAACTCGACGCCGATGGCGGCAAATGCGCGCATCATTCCCAGGTTGATGGCCTGCTGCACATCACGGTAGGCGGTGTAGTCGGGCGTGAGCATCCAGTACACCACTTCAAAATCAAGGCTGGAGCCCCCAAAGCCGGTGAAGTGGGCACGGTCGAACCGGGCCTGTGTTTGCGCACCAATCACCTTCTGGATGGCGCCCGGCACCTGCTCGATCTGCTCCGGCGTGGCGTCGAAGGTGAGGCCAAAGGTGAACGGAATGCGCCGCTCTTTCATCAACTTGTAATTGCGCAGACGCGACTTGGTCAAATCCCCGTTGGAGAACACCAGCACTTCGCCACTCAGGCTGCGCAGGCGCGTGGTTTTGAGGCCGATATTCTCGACCGTGCCGCTGAAATCATCGATCACCACGAAATCACCCACCTGGAAAGGCTTGTCAAGCACGATACTCAGGCTGGCAAACAAATCACCCAAGATATTCTGTAATGCCAGACCAATGGCAATACCACCAATACCCAAACCGGCCACCAGCGCATTGACATCAAAGCCCAGGTTGTCCAGCAACAGCAGCAGCAAAATAGCCCACACCACCACTCGGCTGACAAAATTCAGAATGGACAGTGCGCTGGTGGTGGACGGATCCTTCTCCAACGAGTCCTGCCGCAGGTTGATGAACCAGGCGCTGATGAAGGCACTGGCGCACAGCGCCAGCTGCAAAAAGAAGGCCACTGTAGCCAAGCTGGAGAGCCAGCGCGTCGTCGCAGCGCGCAGCGCCAGTTCATGGCTGGCCGGGTACAACGCCACCAGCGCCACCATCCACCAGCGCACAGCACCCAGGGCTTTGACCACGGCGTCGTCAAGGTGCGTCGTGGTGCCAACCGCCCACCGGGAAATGCGCCGAATGACCACCGGCAACAAAAATTTCATCAGGGCGACGGCGCCCAGAATCCATAGCGCGGCACGTGCCCAGGCCAGTACATCGTTACCGGCAAAAGAGAGATCAAGAACTTGCTGCATCGTCGAGGGATACTCCAAAGGGAATAGCACGCATAGCACCCGATGAGAGCGAATGGATACGGCCAGTGAATATTGAAGGAAAATAACCAGAAGCGCGCATTCTCCGCACAGGAAAATGCCGCAAATGCTTGCAAACGAAGCAAGAAAAGGGATCGCTGATCAAATCAACGAGACACACCATAACACACTCGAGTATCGATGTCCATATTCAGAATATATTAAATAGATAATCTTGCCCCATATACTGGTGCCAGGCGCTATCGCCGCGGACGCGCAGAGCAGCGACAGGCCCGTCGTCTGGTACGCTCGAAAACATGTCTTCTTCTCCCCTTGCAGCACCGGTGGCATCCGTCGGCGCCACGCCTGTGCCGCCGGGGCTGGCCGTGGTGGTGCTGGCTCTGCTGCTGAGCATCCAGCCCGTCACCACCGACCTCTACCTGCCCGCACTACCCGCGCTCACGCGCGCCCTGGGCGCACCCGTGGCAGCGGGGCAGCTCACCCTCAGTGCGCTGCTGCTGGCCTTTGGCTGCTCGCAACTGGTGTGGGGGCCGCTGGCGGACCGCTTTGGCCGGCGCCCGGTATTGCTGGCCGGGCTGTTCATTTATGTCTTGGCCTCCCTGGGCAGCGCCCTGGCGCCTTCCATGGCCCTGTTGATCGCCTGGCGCACCGCCCAGGGCGCCGCCATGGGTGCGGTGGTCATGTGTGCCCGCGCCATCGTGCGCGATTTATATACCCCGCTGGCCGGGGCACGCGCCATGTCCAAGGCACTGACGGGGCTGGGCCTGGTAGCCTGCCTGTGCGCGCCACTGGGCGGTCTGCTGACCGAGTGGCTGGGTTGGCGTGCGGCGCTGATGGCGCTGACCGCTTACGCCCTGGGCACGCTCGCCCTGGTGGCGCTGCGCATGCCCGAAACGCTGGTGCAGCGCAATCCACGCGCCCTGCAGCCCGGCACGCTGCTGCGCACCTGGGCCCTGGTGCTGCGCCACCCCACGTTCTGGGCTTTTTCGTTGCTCACCACGGCGGCCTATGGCGGGCTGTTTACCTTTTTGGCGGCATCCTCGTTCGTATTCATCGAGGTATTGGGTTTGACGCGCACGCAGTACGGCTGGGTGCTGCTGTCCACGGCACTGGCTTACTTTGTGGGAACCTTTGTCTGCCGTTATCTGCTGGTACGCCACGGCCTGCGGCGTACCGTAGCGCTGGCCGGGGTGCTGAGCCTGAGCGGTGGCTCGCTGATGGCCCTGGTCGCCGCCATGGGCTGGCACCAGCCCTGGGCGCTGCTGCTGCCTTTTTATCTGTTCATGCTGGGCCACGGTATCCACCAGCCCTGCGGGCAGACGGGTGCGGTGGGGCCGTTTCCGCAGGCGGCGGGCGTAGCCTCGGCGCTCAATGGCTTCATGATGATGCTGGCAGCCTTTGCCATTGGAGGCTGGGTGGGCACGCACCTCAACGGCACGGTCTGGCCGCTGGTGCACGGCGTGCTGTTCTGGTCGGTGCTGCTCGCCGCTATTGCCTGGACGTTGGTACAAAAATTTGGGGAACCGCGTGAGCACGCCTGAGCACCTGCCTTTCATTGCCCTGGCCGGGCCCACCGCCTCGGGCAAGACCGCTGGTGCGCTGGCGCTGGCCGCTGTGCTGGGACGGCGCATGCCGGTGGAGATCATCAGCGTGGATTCGGCCCTGGTGTACCGGGGTATGGACATCGGCACGGCCAAGCCCACGCTGGAAGAGCGCGCCTTCGTGCCGCACCACCTGATCGACATCCGCGACCCGCTACACGCCTACAGCGCCGCCGAATTCGTGCAGGATGCTACGCGGTTGGTGGGCGAGATCCGCGCACGCGGCGCGCTGCCGCTGCTGGTGGGCGGCACCATGCTGTACTTCAAGGCGTTGTTCGACGGCATTGACGACATGCCCGCCGCCGACCCCACCGTGCGCGCGCGCCTGGAAGCCCAGGCCGTCGAGCAGGGTTGGCCCGCACTGCACGCCGAGCTGGCCCTGGTGGACCCGGCCACCGCCACCCGGCTGGCCCCCGGCGACAGCCAGCGCATTCAGCGCGCATTGGAGGTATGGCAGGTATCTGGTCGCCCGCTATCGAGCTTTCACACTGCAAAAAAAGGAGCTACCAGCGCAAGCCCCATGAGCGCTGGAGCCCTTTTTTCTTTAGAACCCGAGAACCGCGCCTGGCTGCACGAGCGCATCGCGCAGCGCTTTGACGCCATGCTGGCCGCCGGGTTTGTGGACGAAGTGCGGCAACTGCGTGCGCGCGGCGACCTGCACCCTGATCTGCCCGCAATGCGCTGCGTGGGTTACCGCCAAGCGTGGGAAGAACTCGACCGGCAGACTTCGCAACCCGCAGGCACCCCGCTGAACCTGGCTGCATTGCGCGAGCGCGGCATTGCCGCCACGCGCCAACTGGCCAAACGCCAGATCACCTGGCTGCGCAGCATGCCCCGGCGCCACGCAATCGCTTGCGATCAACCCGGTGCCGTGGAAAAACTCATACAGGCCGTACTGCAGCGGCTGAACGGCCCCGCACCATGAACGCGCTGGTCGTGGATGGCCTGGCCAAGCGCTATGGCGATGCAACGGTGTTTGAGGGAGTGCACCTGCGCGTGCAGCCGGGTGAGTTTGTCGCCATCGTGGGGGACTCGGGCGTGGGCAAGTCCACCTTGCTCAACTGCATGGCCGGGCTGGACCACTGGGACGCCGGGCGCATCGTACAAGGCCATACCGACCTGGGCACGCTCGACGACACGCAGCGCGCCTTGTGGCGCCGTGCGAACGTGGGCTTTGTGTTCCAGGCCTTCCACGTGCTGCCGCACCTGGACGTGGCGCAGAACGTGGCGTTGCCGCTGATGCTGCTGGAGCAGCACGACCCCTCCCGCGTAGCGGCCATGCTGTGTGCCGTGGGCCTGGACGGACTGGGCGAGCGGCTGCCGCAGCAACTGAGCGGCGGACAACTGCAGCGCGTGGCCATTGCCCGAGCGCTGGTGCACCGCCCCACCCTGCTGCTGGCCGATGAGCCCACGGGCAACCTCGACCCCGGCACCGCAGCGCGCGTGATGGAACTGCTGGTCGCCCAAACACGCACACATGGCGCCTCGCTGGTGCTGGTCACCCACTCGGACGCCGCCGCGGCCCGGGCCGACCGGGTGCTGCGCCTGCGCAGCGACGGCATCGACTAACGGCTTATTCGATGTTGAGGCGCTGGGCGGCATTGCTCAGCTTCTTGGGCAGGTTCAAGGTCAGCACACCGTTGTCGTACTTGGCTTTGGCCTGGCCGGCGTCGATGTCGGCGGGCAGCTGAAAGCTGCGCGCCACCGAGCCGAAGTAGCGCTCCGAGCGCAGCACCTTCTCACCCTCGGTCTGCTGGTCCAGCTGGCGCACCTCGGCGCGCAGGCTCACCACGTTGCCGTCGATGGAGACGTGGATATCCTCCTTGGGCACGCCCGGCACCTCGGCCTGCACGGTGTAGCCGCCATCGGTTTCCTTCACATCCACCTTGATCTGCGACGGCGCAGGCAGGTTGTCGCCATGCAGCGGCCGCACATAGAAACCGGGCGCGATGTCCTTGAAGAAATCGTCGAACAAACTGCCACGCGATACGAGAGAGTTCATGGTTTTGGCTCCTGTGAAATGGGTGTTGAAACCGGGCCAGCCACGGAGCGCCAGCCCTGTATTTCAGATAAGTGCTGGCGGCAAAACTTCAAGGGCTTGTGCACGCCCGCGCACAATGCGGGCCATGCTGGCACTGCTTCGCACCTTCTCGTGGCAAGACCTGCTGCGCCACCCCTGGCGCAGCGCGGCAGCGGTGACGGCCGTGATGCTGGGCGTAGCCCTGGCATTTGCGGTGCAGCTCATCAACACCTCGGCGCTGGATGAATTTGCACAGGCCGTGCGCACGGTCAACGGCCAGCCCGACCTGGAAGTGCGCGCCATGCAGGGCCCGTTGGACGAGGCGCTCTACGGCCGCCTGGCCACGCACCCCGATGTGGCACGCGCCAGCCCGCTGCTGGAGCTGACGGTGCTGGCAGCGGCTGACGGCGCCCACCCGGCCGAACGCGTGCCCCTGCGCGTGCTGGGGGCCGACGCCCTGCTGCTGCCCGCCATGGCCCCCGCGCTCATGCCGCGCCCCGGCAGCGACGCCGACCGCCTGGCCATTTTTTCCCCGGCCACGGTGTTTCTGAACAGCGCTGCGCTGCAGGCACTGGGGCTGCCTGCACAGGGTACGGACACCCAGGTCACCCTCACGCTGCTGGCGGGCCAGCAACGCCTGCCAGTCACGGTGGCAGGCACGGTGGCTGCGGCGGGCGTGCCCCTGGCGGTGATGGACATTGGCGCAGCGCAAGACCTGTTCGGCCGCGCAGGGCAACTCAGCCGCATCGACCTGCAACTGCGCCCTGGCACTGACCAGCAGGCGTTTGCACTGGCCCTGCGCCAGCAGCCCGACTGGCCCGACAACACCCTGCTGACCGAACCCGGCGACGCGGCCGAGCGCATCAGCAACCTCTCGCGCGCCTACCGCGTCAACCTCACGGTGCTGGCGCTGGTGGCGCTGTTCACCGGGGCCTTTCTGGTGTTTTCGGTGCTGGCGCTGAGCGTGGCCCAGCGCGCACCCCAGTTTGCGCTGCTGGCCGTGCTGGGCGCCACGCCGCGCCAGCGGCTGGGCCTGGTGCTGGCCGAGGCGGGCCTGCTCGGGCTGGCGGGCAGCGCCACCGGTATCGCGCTGGGCACGCTGCTGGCCGCCGCCGCGCTGCGCCTGCTGGGCGGCGACCTGGGCGGCGGCTACTTCGCAGGGGTGGAGCCGCCACTGCGCTGGAGCGGCACGGCGGCGCTGCTGTACGGCACCCTGGGCGTGGCGGCAGCGCTGGCCGGGGGCTGGTGGCCAGCACGCAGCGCACAGGCCCTGCCCCCCGCACAGACGCTCAAGGGCCTGGGCACGCTGGGCAGCCGGGCCGGGCGTGGCTGGATTGGTATCTTTTTAATAGCTGCTGGCGCTTTATTGGCGGTTGCTCCACCCATTTTTGGCATACCTCTGGCGGCCTATGTGTCGGTGGGCTTGCTGCTGGTGGGCGGCATGGCACTGCTGCCCTGGGCCGTGGCCGGGCTGCTGCGCGCTCTACGGCCCCTGGCCGTGCGGCGGCTGCTGCCGCTGCTAGCGCTGGAGCGCGCGCGCCGCATGCGCGGCGCCGCAGCCATCGCCATTGGCGGCGTGGTGGCCAGCCTGAGCCTGGCCGTGGCGCTGACGGTGATGGTGGCGAGCTTTCGCGGCTCGGTGCTGCAATGGCTGGATGCCGTGCTGCCTGCGCCGCTGTACCTGCGCTCGGCGCTGTACGCCGCAGGGGGCGATGCGGCTTTGCTGCCCGCCACGCTGGCCCGCGACGTAGCCCGCCTGCCCGGTGTGGCGCAGGTGGAGCCCCTGCGCGCCAGTCCGCTGCAGCTGGACGCGGCACGCCCCGCCCTCACGCTGCTGGCCCGCCCGCTGGGCAACGACCCGGCCCGGCGCCTGCCACTGGTGGATGCCGCCCTGCCCGTGCCGCCGGGGCACATCGGCATCTACATCAGCGAGGCGGTGGTGGACCTGTACGGCCTGCGGCCCGGCATGGGCTGGCCTGCACTTTCACAGTCTTTTAATGCTCCAGGGCAATCGGGACAAGCGCCATCAGCTCTTTTTTTCATAGCTGGCGTTTGGCGTGACTATGCGCGCCAGGCCGGTGCCGTGGCGATGGACCAGGCCGACTACGAGCGCCTGACGGGCGACGCGCGCCCCAGCGACCTGGCGCTGTGGCCCCAGGCGGGCACAGACCCGGCCGCGCTGCGCCAGGCCATCGAGGCGCTGCTGCCGCGCGAGGCGGCGGCGGGCGACGCACCCCGGCTGGAGTTTGTCTCCGCCAGCGCCATCCGCGCGCGCTCGCTGCACATCTTCGACCGCAGCTTCGCCGTCACCTACTGGCTGCAGGCCGTGGCCATCGGCATCGGGCTGTTTGGCGTGGCGGCCAGCTTCAGCGCGCAGGTGCTGGCGCGGCGCAAGGAATTCGGCCTGCTCGCCCACCTGGGCCTCACGCGCCGCCAGATTCTGGCCGTGGTCGCTGGCGAAGGCGCCGCCTGGACCGGCGTGGGCGCCGCCGCCGGCCTGCTGCTGGGGCTGGCCGTGTCGGTGGTGCTGGTGCATGTGGTCAACCCGCAGAGCTTTCACTGGACGATGGATTTGCGGGTACCGGTGGAGCGCCTGCTGGCACTGTGCGCCGCCGTGGTGCTGGCGGGCACGGTGACGGCCTGGGTGGCTGGACGGGCGGCTGCGGGGCGGGATGCGGTGTTGGCGGTGAAGGAAGATTGGTAGGGTGCAACGCGCAGGCACCCACGTCAGCTACCAGTGGCGCCTTTGTCTGCTCAGCTACATATTCTTCGACCACCTATGGCAGCGATCGACCCTGAGCAGACAGACGCCACCGCACCGCACAGCGGCCCATCATTGCCCAAGCTGACGCGCCAGCACGGGCTTGCGTGTGGCATCAACGCCATGAACGACAAAGACGTTCTTTGCCAGATTGATGCCAATAGTGACAATGACAGACATGGAATTTCCCTTACAACAAACTAGTGAGTTGATGAGAGTTCGCACTTCCCATCGTGGCACCGGATGCCGTACTTCGCAATTGCGCGGATCAATCGGGATGGGGAAGTCCCTTTCATTCGTTGGGCCTCGGAGGGCGGCATGAGCGAATTTCCTCTTGTTGAATCCATCACACCGAGGGAGTTCGAGTTGCTCGTCAAGGAGTGGCTCGAAGCTGGTGCGGACGGGCTGACCGACTTTTCTGCCTCGCATCTTCAGCCGATGCAGGGCCAGGATGGAGAGTTCACATTTGACGTGACTGCAAAGTTTCGAATCTTCGGCGGGGCGACGGTTCAGGTGGTTGTCGAATGCAAAAAGTACTCTCATCCAATCAAGCGAGAACTGGTTCAGATACTCAATGACAAGAAGAGGTCTGTCGGGGCGCATAAGGCCATACTTGTCGCAACCGCACCTTTTCAATCTGGAGCGATCGAGTTCGCCGAAAAGAACGGAGTTGGTCTCATACAGATCGTCTCTGGCTCGGCGCTTTTCATCAAGGCAAGCAAACGCCGAGATGGCCCTCCGGTTGAGCGTGTTCAACAGGTTGCACAAGAAGATCCATTCATTGGGTTTTTCTATGGAACAAATCCCAAAAGGGACCTAGTTTTTCCCCAGGCGCTGAGTTCACAAATGACCCACGAACTCGGCATCTATCTCCATGGTTGAGGTTACACCAGAGCAGTGCATCAGGGCGAGACCTAGCCCTTCCATCGGGGGGATGAATTGCCGACTGCACCGTCATACCGCCCCTCATGTCAAACGTTGAGTGCCTGCTTCTTGTTACCGTCAGCGGCGGCTCTTGGCCGTCAGCAGCCGCCGACAACCGCGTGGTTCTGGCCGACAATCCCCCCCCATGACATCCCCCACCCCCTGGCTCCACGAAGCCATCGCCCGCATCGAGGCCGATTACCAGCGCAGCGCCGACACCCACCTGATCCCCTTGCGCCTGCCCGCCTTTGAGCACAGCGGAATCGACCTGTACCTCAAGGACGAATCCACCCACCCCACGGGCAGCCTCAAGCACCGGCTGGCGCGCTCGCTGTTTCTTTACGCGCTGTGCAATGGCTGGGTGCGCGAGGACTCGACCATCGTCGAGGCGTCGAGCGGCTCCACGGCAGTGAGCGAGGCTTACTTTGCGCGCCTGCTGGGCCTGCCCTTCGTGGCGGTGATGCCGCGCAGCACCTCGCCCGAGAAGGTGGCGCAGATCGAGTTCCATGGCGGGCGCTGCCATTTCGTGGACAGCGCGGGCGCGGTGTACGACGCGGCGCGTGCCATCGCGGCGGAGACCGGCGGCCACTACATGGACCAGTTCACCTACGCCGAGCGCGCCACCGACTGGCGCGGCAACAACAACATTGCCGAGAGCATGTTCACGCAGATGCAGCGCGAGCGGCACCCTGTCCCGCGCTGGATCGTGGTGGGCGCGGGCACGGGCGGCACCAGCGCCACCATCGGCCGCTATGTGCGCTACCAGCGCCACGCCACGCAGGTGTGCGTGGCCGACCCGGCGGGCTCGGTGTTCAGCGCGTACCACCGCACGGGTGACGCCACGCTCACGGCGCCGGGTTCGCGTATCGAGGGCATTGGCCGCCCGCGCGTGGAGCCGAGCTTTATCCGCACGCTGGTGGACCGCATGGTCGAGGTGCCCGATGTGGAGTCGGTGGCGGCGATGCGCGCGCTGTCGCAGCTGCTGGGGCGGCGCGTGGGGCCGTCCACGGGTACCAACTTTGTGGCCATGCTGGCACTGGCATGCGAGATGCGCGCGCGCGGTGAGCAAGGCTCAGTGCTTTCGCTGCTGTGCGATGCGGGCGAGCGCTACCTGCCCACCTATTTCGATGCCGACTGGGTACAGCGCCAGTTGGGCGACTGCACGGACGCGCGCCAGAAGGTGGACGCCCTGCTGGCCTAAGACCACCATGCTGGCGCCACGCGCACCCGGATCCACCCGCCGCCAGTGGCTGGCGCTGCACCTGGGTGCGGGCGCGCTGGGGCTGTGGCCTGCGGCGGCACCGGCGCTGCCCGCACGGCCGCTGCAGTTTCCTCGCGATCACGGCAGCCATCCCGATTTACGCACCGAATGGTGGTACATCACAGGCCATGCGCAGGCGGCTGGGCGCCTGTGGGGCTTTCAGGTGACTTTTTTCCGCTCGCGCGTGGACAGCACGCAGCAGCTGCGCTCGGCCTTTGCTGCCCGGCAACTGCTGTTTGCCCATGCCGCCCTGACCGATGTGCAAGGCCAGCGCCTGCACCACGACCAGCGCATCGCCCGCGCCGGTTTTGGCGTGGCGCAGGCCAGCGAGGCCGACACTGCGGTGCGCCTGCACCACTGGTCATTGGCACGCAGCGACCACGCTGAAGGCGGCGCTGCGGGCAGCCGCTACACCGCCCGTGTCGAAAGCGGTAGCTTTGGCCTGGACCTGCAGTGCGACACCACCCAGCCCACGCTGGCGCAAGGCCAGGCAGGGCTGTCCCGCAAAGGCCCCGAGGCGGCACAAGCCAGCTACTACTACAGCCAGCCGCAACTGGCCGTGCGCGGCAGCATCGTGCTGCAGGGCCAGCGCATGGCTATCGACACGGCCCAGGCCCGCGCCTGGCTGGACCACGAATGGAGCGAAGCCCTGATGCACCCCGAGGCCGTGGGCTGGGATTGGATCGGCATGAACCTGGACGATGGCAGCGCACTCACCGCCTTTCGCCTGCGGCGCGCCGATGGCTCTGCACTGTGGGCGGGCGGTTCGTTTCGCACACCCGGCCAGGCGGTGCAGGTGTTTGGTGCCGATGCTGTGGTCTTCACGGCCCAGCGCTTTTGGACCAGCCCGCACAGCGGCGCGCGCTACCCGGTGCAGTGGCAGGTGCACACCCCGGCGGGGCGTTTCCAGGTGAACGCGGTGCTGGACGACCAGGAGCTGGACAGCAGCGGATCTACCGGCGCCATTTACTGGGAAGGCCTGTCAGAGCTGCAGGCCAGCACCGGGCAAACCGTGGGCCGGGGGTACCTGGAAATGACGGGATACAAAAAGCCGCTGCGCCTGTAAAGGCTGCAGCGGCTGTATGCGATGCAAGTGGCGGCCCGAGAGGGCCGCCCAAGGTCAATACCTTATTTGGCCGCGCTCCCGGCACGGCGACGGTCCATCCAGGCGATGATCTCGCCCATGATGCCGCGGCGGAATGCCAGCACGCATACCACGAAGATCAGGCCGGTAACGATGGTGACCGACTCGCCCAGCGTATGGAACCATTCGATGCCAGACACGCGGGCCAGCATGTCGCCCAAATCACCGATCTTGTTCTCCAGCAGCACCACGACCGCAGACCCGACCAGAGGGCCTGAGAGCGTTCCCAGACCGCCGACCAGGGTCATCAGCACCACGTGGCCAGAAGCGGTCCAATGGGCATCGCTGAGTGTTGCAAAACCCAGGACCAGCGTCTTGAGCGAACCGGCCAGGCCCGACAGGGCCGCAGACAGCACGAAGGCCAGCAGCTTGAAACGGTTGGTGTCATAGCCCAGCGAGATGGCCCGCTGTTCGTTTTCCTTGATGGCCTTGAGCACCTGGCCATAGGGCGAATGCACCGTGCGCACAATGACCAGGAAACCTGCCACAACCACGGTCAGGGCAACGTAGTACATCACCAGATCGTCTTTCAGGTCGATCAGGCCCAGCAGCTTGCCGCGTGGTACGCCCTGCAGGCCGTCCTCACCACCGGTGAAAGGGGCTTGCAAGCAGACGAAGAACAGCATCTGCGCCAGCGCCAGCGTAATCATCGTCGAGTAGATGCCTTCGCGGCGAATGGCAAAGAAGCCGACGATCAGGCCCAAAAAGCCGCCACTGAGGGTGCCCAGCAGCAGGCCGACTTCAGGCGTAAAGCCCCATACTTTCATTGACTGGCCCGCCACGTAGGCTGCGCCACCCAGGAAGGCTGCATGACCGAAAGACAGCATGCCGGTATAGCCCAGCAGCAGGTTGAAAGCAGCGGCAAACAGTGCGAAGCACATCAGCTTCATCACAAACACCGGGTAGGCACCCAGCATCGGGGCCAGCAGCAGGCCGGCCAGCAGCAGGCCGTAGCCAATGGCGGAGATTTTCTTGGAGTTCATGTGTGCTGCCCCTTATTTCTCTTTGCCGAACAGGCCGGCGGGGCGGATCAGGAGAACGATGACCATGATGACAAACACCACGGTGGAGGACGCCTCGGGGTAAAACACTTTGGTGAAACCTTCAATAATGCCCAGGCCCAAACCCGTCAGGATGGAGCCCATGATGGAGCCCATGCCGCCAATCACCACCACGGCAAACACCACGATGATGAGGTTCTGCCCCATCAGGGGCGAAACCTGGTAGATCGGAGCCGCCAGCACCCCGGCAAAGGCCGCCAGTGCGGCGCCAAAGGCATAGGTGAGCGTGATCATCACGGGCACGTTGACACCAAAAGCTTCAACCAGGCGCGGGTTTTCAGTGCCAGCGCGCAGGTAGGCGCCCAGCTTGGTCTTTTCAATCACGAACCAGGTGGCGATGCACACCACGACCGAAGCCACGACGACCCAGGCACGGTAGTTGGGCAAAATCATGAAACCCAGGTTGGTGGCGCCTTGCAGCAGCTCGGGCGTGTCGTAGCCCAGGCCCGAAACGCCATAGACGGAGCGGTACACGCCCTCGATCACCAGCGTCAGCCCCAGCGTCAGCAGCAGGCCATAGAGGTGGTCGAGCTTGTAGATCCAGCGCAGCAGCAGGCGCTCGATCAACACACCGAAAATTCCCACCACCAAGGGCGCCAGCACCAGCATCAGCCAGTAGTTGATGCCCAGGTAATTCATGGCCATCCAGGTGGTCACGGCCCCCATCATGAACAGCGCACCGTGCGCGAAGTTGATGACGTTGAGCAGGCCGAAAATCACGGCCAACCCCAGGCTGAGAATTGCGTAAAACGAGCCATTGACCAACCCCAAAAGGAGCTGGCTCAGCATGGCTGGCAGGGAGACACCAAAAATTTCCATGGGAATGGGTTAGCAGAGGTCAGTGGGCAAATCAGGGGCTGGAGCTTTGGTCAGTGGTCCCGCATGCATGCGAAGGCGTTGCTTGGCTTGGCCAGCAACGCCCACAGCACATATACGGGACAGGAGTCAGTTACTTCCAGAGAGCGCACTTGCTCTCGGCTTTGGTGGTGAAGATCTGCTCGCCAGGAATTTTCTTGACCACCTTGAAGTAATCCCAAGGCTTGGTGGACTCAGCAGGCTTCTTCACTTCGAGCAGATACATGTCGTGCACGTAACGACCGTCTGGACGCAGAACGCCCGAAGCGTAGAAGTCGTTCATCTTCATGCCGCGCCATGCGGTCATGACCTTGTCAGCATCCGTGCTCTTGGCTGCTTCGACGGCCTTGAGGTAGTTGGTGGTCGCAGAGTAATCAGCGGCCTGGATCGACGTAGGCATGCGCTTGGTCTTCTCGAAGAAACGGTTGGCAAACTTGCGCGTGTCGTCGTTCAGGTCCCAGTACCAGCTGCTGGTGAACTGCAGGCCCGCTGTGTTGCGCAGGCCCAGGCTGTGGATGTCGGTGATGAACAGCAGCAGACCGGCCATCTTCATGGTCTTGTCGATGCCGAACTCCTTGGCTGCCTTGATGGCATTGATGGTGTCGCCACCGGCGTTGGCCAGGCCCAGGATTTGTGCCTTGGAGTTTTGCGCCTGCAGCAGGAACGAGGAGAAGTCAGATGCGTTGAGCGGGTGGCGCACCGAACCGGCGACCGTGCCGCCCTTGGCTTTGACAGCCGCAGCGGTGTCGCTTTCCAGTGCTTGGCCAAAGGCATAGTCGGCAGTCAGGAAGAACCAGCTTTTGCCGCCGGCATCCACAATGGCCGAACCGGTACCGCGTGCCAGCGCCACGGTGTCATAGGCGTAATGCACGGTGTAGGGTGTGCACTGTTCGTTCGTCAGTGCCGAAGAACCGGCGCCGCTGTTGACATACACGCGCTTCTTCTCGGCGGCCACCTTGGCAGCTGCCAGAGCGGTACCCGAATTGGTGCCGCCGAACAGCATGGTCACGCCTTCGGTATCGATCCACTCGCGTGCTTTGGAAGCAGCGATGTCCGCCTTGTTCTGGTGGTCAGCGCTGATCAGTTCCACGGGCTTGCCCAGAACCTTTCCACCGAAGTCATCGATGGCCATCTGGATGGCCAGAGCGCCGTTCTTACCTTCCACGTCGGCATACAGGCTGGACATGTCGGTGATGAAACCGATCTTGACTTTGTCTTGAGCGTGCGCAACGGGCGCGACCAGGCCTGCGGCGCCCAGCATCACGGTGAGGACGGTTAGTTTGTTTTTCATGCTTGTCTCCTGAAGTAAAGGGAGGGTGGGGGAAAATAGTGCGGAAAAAGCGCGTCAGACGCCCAGCAACTGGTTGAGCACCGGCATTTTTTCCTGCAGTTCGCCAGAGCCAAAACTCTCGACGATGCAGCCGTGCTCCATGACATAAAAACGATCGGCCAAGGGGGCTGCAAAGCGGAAGTTCTGCTCCACCATCACGACGGTGTAGCCCTTTTTGCGCAGCATGGTGATCATCCGTGCGAGTGCCTGAACGATGACCGGGGCCAGGCCCTCGGAAATTTCATCGAGCAGCAGCAGCTTGGCGCCGGTGCGCAGGATGCGGGCCACGGCCAGCATCTGCTGCTCGCCGCCCGACAGGCGGGTACCCTGGCTGTTCTTGCGCTCGGCCAGGTTGGGGAACATGTCATAGATTTCTTCCACCGACATGCCCGCAGAACCTGTCTTGAGGGCTGGCGGCAGCAGCAGGTTTTCTTCGCACGACAGGCTGGAGAAAATGCCGCGCTCTTCAGGGCAGTAGCCCACGCCCAGGTGCGCAATGCGGTGCGTGGCCATGCCCACGGTTTCCACGCCGTTGATCTTGATGGAGCCTTTGCGAGAACCCGTCAATCCCATGATGGCGCGCATGGTGGAGGTACGGCCTGCGCCATTGCGCCCCAGCAGCGTCACCACTTCGCCGGGTTGCACGGCGATGTTCACACCATGCAGCACATGCGATTCACCGTACCAGGCTTCCAGGTTGCGGATTTCGAGAGCGGGAGTATTCGAAGCAGCGGTAGCCATGTCAGTGCGCCCCCTGCAATTGGCCGTCGGTCGTGCCCATGTAGGCTTCCATCACTTGCGGGTTGTTTGAAACTTCGGCATAAGGCCCTTCGGCCAGAACGGCGCCACGCTGCAGCACCGTGATGCAGTCGGCAATGGTGGAGACCACCTTCATGTTGTGTTCCACCATCAGGATGGTGCGACCAGCAGAGACTTTCTTGATCAGCTGGGTGACACGGTCCACGTCTTCGTGGCCCATGCCCTGCGTGGGCTCGTCGAGCAGCATCAGCTCGGGTTCCATCGACAGCGTGGTGGCAATCTCCAGGGCGCGCTTGCGTCCGTAGGGGAGATTGACAGTGACTTCGTCGGCCAGGTCTTCAAGGCCCACTTCGGTGAGCAACTGCATGGCACGGTCGTCCAGCTGGCGCAGGGTGCGCTCGCTGCGCCAGAAATGAAAAGACGTACCCAGCTTGCGTTGCAGGCCCAAGCGAACGTTTTCCAACAGGGTGAGGTGTGGAAACACGGCAGAGATCTGGAACGAACGGATCACACCACGGCGGGCAATCTGTGCAGGCTGCTCCTGCGTGATGTCCTGCCCGTTAAAACGGATAACGCCCGAGGTCGGCACCAGAAACTTGGTGAGCAGATTGAAGCATGTGGTCTTACCGGCCCCGTTCGGCCCGATCAGGGCGTGGATGGACCCCCGGCGCACGGCCAGGTTGACATCACTGACCGCTGTGAAGCCTTTGAACTCCTTGGTCAGGTGGGTGGTTTCAAGAATGACGTCGCTCATTGCGCCTTGGATGCTCCGTGGATGGCTGGTCAGTCGTTTATGAGGCGGCCACAACCAGCATGAATGTTTGTGCTGGAGCGGACTTTAAGTTGATGCCACGCAATTACCTACCGGTGCTTTCTCCTAGGTAGTAGTCCGTACAAGGTGTAAGCCCTATGTAATACCGCCTATCCCCGCCCGGCCCTGGCTGTGGTATCTACACATAAAAATCCAAGCAAAACCGCCAAAACCGCTTATTCAACAAGCGGTAGCAGCTATGTTTTTTGAAGTAAATTTACTGTGTGCCCCCTCTACCTCGGGTGCCAGCAGGCGCCCCCTACACTCTCACCATGGCTACAACGCAAACTGCTCCTCCCGCCCCCAGTGCACCCCGTGCGCTGGGGGGCCTGCTTCCGTTTCTGCGCCCGTACCGCACGCGCATTGCTCTGTCCTTTGTTTTTTTATTCTTGGCGGCAGCGGCCACGCTTGCCATTCCTCTCGCCCTGAGCGGCCTGATCGACAGCAGTTTGGCCTCTTCGGACCGAGGCACACAGGCCATGGCCTTGCGCGGCAAATTCACCGCCCTGTTTGGTGTGGTGGTGATGCTTGGTATTTTTTCGTCGGCACGTTTTTATCTGATGAGCTGGCTCGGCGAGCGTGTGACAGCTGACCTGCGCAATGTCGTGTATGCCCATGTATTGCGGCAAAGCCCGCAGTTTTTTGAAACCACACAAAGCGGTGAAGTGTTGTCACGCTTGACCACCGACACCACGCTGGTGCAAACCGTAGTGGGCTCGTCGCTATCAATGGGGTTGCGCAACGCAGTCGTCGGCACGGGCGCCATCATCATGCTGGTATGGACAAACCCGCGTGTCATGGCCGTCGTACTGCTGATGCTGGTCGTCGTCGTGCTGCCCGCGCTATGGATCGGGCGGCGGGTGCGCCGCCTCTCGCGCGCCAGCCAGGACCGCGTAGCGGACTCCAGCGCCATCGCCGCCGAAATCCTCAACGCCGTTCCCGTGGTGCAAAGCTACGTGGCAGAGGAACGCGAATCCCAGCGCTTCAGCCAAGCCACCCAGAACGCTTTTGAGACCGCCGTGCGCCGCTCCAGAGCAGGCGCAGCCATGGTGGCTTTCATCATCATCGCCAACGCGGCCTTGCTGCTATGGGGCCTGTACCAGGGCACACAGTCCGTTCTGGATGGCAATATGAGCTACGGCCATCTGGGTCAGACGGTCGTGTACGTGATGCTGCTGGCCGGGGCTGCCACGGTGCTGGGCGAGGTGTACGGTGACCTGCTGCGCGCCGCAGGCGCCACCGAGCGCCTGATGGAATTGCTGGCCAGCGACTCCCCCGTGGCCTCCCCCGCTCAGCCCGTACCCTTACCAAAAACCAATCAAGGCCTGGCCGTGGAGTTTGATCATGTGGGTTTTCACTATCCGTCTCGGCCTGGCCAGGCTGCCTTGCAGGACTTTACGCTGTCGCTGCAACCCGGTGAAACAGTCGCCTTGGTAGGGGCCAGCGGTGCTGGCAAGACCACCGTTTTCCAGCTGCTGCAGCGCTTTTATGACATTGACTGTGTACATCCAGGACAAGGGGCCATTCGCTTGAACGGCGTGGACATCCGCGCACTGTCTTTCGACACCCTGCGCGGTAGCATCGGCACCGTCCCCCAGGATGCCGTGATCTTTTCAGCCAGCGCGTTGGAGAATATCCGCTATGGACGGCCAAGTGCTTCAGACGATGAAGTCATGGCAGCCGCCCGCGTTGCCTTCGCCCATGACTTTCTCCAAGCCTTACCTGAAGGCTACGCCACTTTTTTGGGCGAGCGCGGAGTGCGGCTTTCGGGTGGTCAGCGCCAGCGCATCGCCATTGCACGCGCCATGCTCAAAAATCCACCTCTGCTCCTGCTTGACGAGGCCACAAGCGCCCTGGATGCTGAAAGCGAGCGCATGGTCCAGGCAGCACTGGACTCGGCCATGCAAAGCCAGGCAGGTCAGCGCACCACTCTGGTGATTGCCCACCGCCTGGCCACAGTGCAGAACGCCGACCGCATCGTGGTGATGGAGCATGGGCGCATCGTGGAACAGGGTCGGCACGTGGAGTTACTGGCGCGCAATGGGGTGTATGCACGCCTTGCGGCACTGCAATTTACGGTGTAGCGGCGCAGTGTCTACCCACCGACAAGGGCGTGGCGGATAGACGCGAGGAACTTAGAGCGGATAACAAAACGCAGAGAAGCGGTTCTGGCGAGGCGCTGCGTCGCAGGCGGTACGAGTCGTACGACAAGACGCGGCAACAACGCCAGAAACGTTTTGTCGGTCGCTCTTAGTGCAAAGTTTCGGTCACAGCCTGGGGGAGCGGCAACACCGGCACGCCCTCTTCCAGCAACTGCAAAGTCTGGTCCGCACTGGCCTGGCCTTTGATTGCTCGCTCGGGCGCATCACCTCGGTGGATGCGCCGCGCTTCTTCGGCAAACTGGGAACCCACATCTTCAGCCTGTGCCGCAGCCTGGCGCGCCCACTGCAGCACGGTGGCAGCGGTCGGCATTGACACTTGTGCAGGATCGGAGACCCGTGATGGCTCTGCGGCATCAGGTCGCGGAGATGTTGTCGCAGGGGACTCGCGCGCACCCAGGTTGATACGCGGCGCGCTAAGCGCCTTGCGCACTTGTGCATCGCCACACAGCGGGCAGGTCAGCAAGCCCCGCTGCAATTGGCTCTGAAAATCTTGCTCGCTCCCAAACCAGCCTTCAAAGGCATGGTCGTTCTGACAGTGCAGATCGAGCACTTTCATGGGGGACTGCCGCTTCGGCCTTCAGTACACGCGACTTATCTGCGGCGGCGCAGCAGATAGCGGAACACAAACCCCGGAAAGGCCAGCACGATGAACATGGCCCCGGTAACAGCGTAAAACTCCCAACCCTGGGGTGCAATCTGGCCGACGCCCTTCTCCAGAAGCAGTGCCAATCCGCCCACTAAAAAGTACAGCACGACAAGCTCTATCAGCCGTAACAGCAGCTTCTTGTGGGGCACCAGGGCGGGCCCCACGACCAGAACGCGCTGGTTCACAAAAGGAAGATTGGCCGCCACGCAGGCGACCAAAATCACGAGCCATACCAGACCGGATTGCGACACGACAGACTACGACTCAGGACGACAAGGAGCGCATGATGGCGTCCGCGCACAGCGTCATCAGACCGCCAGGCAACAAACCCAACACCAGCAGCAAAGCACCATTGAGCGTCAGCACCATGCGCACGTCCAGAGGCGCCGAAATGGCCCCCGTCGTGAGCGGTGCATCAAAGTACATGACCTTGACAACGCGCAGATAGTAAAACGCACCTACCAAGGACATCAGCACCGCAAAAACCGCCATGACGATGTACGGAGTCTGGCCCGATGCCAGCAGAGCCTGCAGCACCGACAGCTTGGCATAGAAGCCCACCATCGGAGGGATACCCGCCATGGAGAACAGACACAAGGCCAGGATACCGGCGTAAAGCGGACTGCGCTGGTTCAGGCCCGCCATGTCAGCGATTTCCTCGCTCTCGAAGCCCTCGCGCGCCAACAGCAGGATCACGCCAAAAGCAGCTAACGTGGTCAACACATAGGTCACCACATAGAACATGGAAGCGCTGTAGGCAGCCTCGACCGTGGCAGCATCTACATGGCCATGGACGACGCCGGACATCAGACCCAGCAGCACAAAACCCATCTGGGAGATGGTGGAATACGCCAGCATACGCTTGAGATTGGTCTGTGCAATGGCCGCCAGGTTACCCACCAGCAGCGAACCAATCGCCAGCACTGCCAGCATCTGCTGCCAGTCAATCGCCAGGGGCAAGAGACCATCAACCAACAAGCGCATCACGATGGCGAAGGCGGCCAGCTTGGGCGCACCACCGATCATCAAAGTGACTACCGTCGGCGCACCGTGGTAGACATCAGGCACCCACATGTGGAATGGCACAGCCCCCAGCTTGAACGCGAGGCCTGCGACCACGAAGACCACGCCGAACACCAATACCTGGTGGCGAATCTGGCCTGAGTTGACAGCCTTGAAAACTTCGCCGATGTCCAGCGATCCAGTGGCACCGTACAGCATGGACAGGCCATACAGCAAGAAACCGCTGGCCATGGCACCAAGCACAAAGTACTTCATGGCGGCTTCGGTCGCAGTCGCATGGTCCCGGCGCAGCGCCACCAGGGCATAGCTCGACAGGGTCAGCAACTCCAGGCCCAGATAAATCACCAGGAAATTGTTGCCACCAATCATGATGAACATGCCCAGCAGTGAGAACATGCCCAGGGTGAACAATTCGCCGCCACGCAGCATGCCGCGATCACCTGCATAGGGCCTGCCGTACACCAGGGTCACCATCATCGCCAGGGTGGCAAAGCATTTGAGCCAGTTACCCATGGCGTCGCTGACAACCATGTTGCCAAAACCATAGAAGGTGTTGCCGCTACTGGCATACACACCCTGCAAAACGGCGACCACTGCCAACGTGAGCATGGTCAGCACATAAGTGCCGGTGCGCCGTGGGCTGGAGACGCCCAGATCCACCAGCGCAATCACGCAGGCCATGACCAGAAGCAGGATCTCCGGATAAATCGCAAGCCAACTGATGTTGTCTATCATCTCGTGTCTCTCAGTTCAGTCTGGTCAGTTCAGCTTGGACAAGGCCACATGCTTAAGCAGCTCGGCCACGGAAGCATCCATCACGTCGGTGAAGGGGCGTGGGTACAGACCCATATACAGCACGGCGAAGCCCAGCAGGGCCAGCACGAAAAATTCGCGGCTGCTGATGTCCAGCAGGGCTTTGACATTGCTGTTCCCGACCGGCCCCAGATACACCCGCTTGAACATCCACAGACTGTAGGCAGCACCCCAGATCAGCGCCGAGGCCGCAGCCAGGCCGATCCAGAAATTGGCTTTCACGGCAGCCAGAATCACCATCCACTCACCCACAAAACCCGCAGTACCCGGCAAACCGCAGTTGGCCATGGTGAACAACAAGGCAAAGGCAGCAAAATTTGGCATGGTGTTGACCACACCGCCATAGTCGGCAATTTCACGCGAATGCATGCGGTCGTACAGCACACCAATCGAAAGGAACATGGCAGCCGAGACAAAACCATGCGCGATCATCTGCACGATGCCTCCCGACACCCCCAGGTCATTGAAGACGAAGAAGCCCAGGGTCACAAAACCCATGTGCGCCACAGACGAGTAGGCCACGAGTTTTTTCATGTCCTTTTGCACCATGGCCACCAGACCCACGTAGACCACGGCAATGAGCGACAACGCGATCATCAACCAGGCCCACTCGCGTGAGGCATCGGGGGCAATGGGTAACGAGAAGCGCAGGAAACCATAGGCGCCGAGCTTGAGCATGATGGCGGCCAGCACAGCAGAACCACCAGTGGGCGCCTCGACGTGCACGTCAGGCAGCCATGTGTGCACCGGCCACATTGGCACCTTCACGGCAAAGGCCGCGAGGAAAGCAAAGAACAACAATGTTTGCGTGCGCCCATCCAGGGGGAGCGTATGCCAGGTGGCGATATCGAAGCTGCCTGCCGACTGGTTGTACAGGTAGATCAGCGCGATCAGCATCAGCAAAGAGCCCAGCAGCGTGTACAAGAAAAACTTGAACGCAGCATAGATCTTGTTCGGCCCACCCCAGATACCGATGATGAGATACATCGGAATCAGCGTGGCTTCGAAGAACACATAGAACAGCATTCCATCGAGAGCCGCAAAAACACCGATCATCAGGCCCGATAAAATCAGGAAGGCCCCCATGTACTGGTTCACCCGCACCGTGATCGACTCCCAGGAGGCAATCACCACGATGACGGTAATGAACGCCGTCAGGGGCACAAACCAGAACGAAATGCCATCTACACCAAGGTGGTAGAAGATGTTGAAACCTTCGATCCAGGGGGTTTTCTCAACAAACTGCATCGCTGCAGTGCCGAGCTTGAAACCCTCATAGAGCGGCAAGGTCACTGCAAACCCCGCCAAAGCACCAATCAGGGCCAACCAACGCACGGCCCCCGCATGCTTGTCGCTGCCAAAAGCCAGCAACAGCGCGCCGAACGCGATGGGCGTCCAGATAGCAAGACTCAACAAACCCATTTTTGTTCTTCTCCTACTTGTTGAGCAAGACGAAATACGTCATGAGCACGAAGATGCCCAAAATCATTACCAGAGCGTAGTGGTAGACAAAACCGGTCTGCACCTTGCGCACGATGCCGGCCACCCAACCCACAACCTTCCAGGAACCATTCACCAGCACACCATCGATCAAGGCCTGGTCGCCACCCTTCCACAGTCCAACGCCCAGTGCACGGGCGCCACGAGCGAGGATGTTCTCATTGATCCAGTCAAGGTAGTATTTGTTTTCCAGCAAGGTGTAGATCGGCTGGAAAGCGCGCTTGATGACAGCAGGCAAAGCCGGGTTGACCATGTACATGTAGTACGACAGGGCAACACCTGCCACCGCCAGCCAGAACGGCGCCGTCTGCAAACCATGCAGCGCCATGCCCACGGGGCCATGGAAAATCTCTGCCAGCTTGGCCATGGCAGGATGCAACGCCGTGTTGACGAAAATTGCATCCTTGAAAAATTCACCGAACAACATCGGCTGGATCGTCATGAAGCCGATCACGACCGACGGAATGGCCAGCAGCACCAGAGGCACCGTCACCACCCAGGGGGATTCGTGCGGCTCTTCATGGTGATGGTCGTCGTGACCATGACCTCCATGGTGGTGCGCATCCGGGTTTTGGTCAAAGCGTTCCTTGCCGTGGAACACCAGGAAATACAGGCGGAACGAATAGAACGCGGTAATAAAAACCCCGGCCAACACCGCAAGGTGTGCAAAACCTGCTGCCGGTAAATGGCTGAAATGCACAGCCTCGATGATGCTGTCCTTGGAGTAGAAGCCAGCGAACAACGGGGTGCCGATCAGCGCCAGCGATCCCAGCAGCGAGGTGATCCAGGTAATGGGCATGTACTTGCGTACGCCGCCCATCCAGCGGATGTCCTGGTTGTGGTGCATACCGATGATGACCGAGCCCGCAGCAAGGAACAACAACGCCTTGAAGAATGCGTGCGTCATCAGGTGGAACACGGCAACCGAGTAGGCGGAAGCACCCAAGGCCACGGTCATGTAGCCGAGCTGCGATAGCGTCGAATAGGCCACCACCCGCTTGATGTCATTCTGGATGATGCCCAGAAAACCCATGAACAGCGCCGTGATGGAGCCAATGATCAGAATGAAATTGAGCGCCGTATCGGACAACTCAAACAGGGGCGACATGCGCGCCACCATAAAGATGCCCGCCGTCACCATGGTAGCCGCGTGGATCAACGCAGAAATGGGGGTCGGGCCTTCCATCGAGTCGGGCAGCCAGACATGCAGCGGAAACTGCGCGCTCTTGCCCATGGCACCAATGAACAGGCAGATACAGACCACGGTGATCAGCATCCAGTCGGTGCCCGGGAACGACAGCGCACCCAACTCACCTGCCTTGCCAAACACCTCAGCGTAATTGAGGGTTCCAG
The DNA here is from genome assembly GCF_054783455.1 of Simplicispira piscis. NCBI lineage: Bacteria > Pseudomonadati > Pseudomonadota > Betaproteobacteria > Burkholderiales > Comamonadaceae > Simplicispira > Simplicispira piscis. Next base: position 34,034 of record NZ_BAAGQN010000002.1, on the reverse strand, counting down.
CATAAGCCGCAATCAACCCAATGCCCAGAATGAAGCCGAAGTCACCCACACGGTTGACCAGGAAAGCCTTCATATTGGCAAAGATGGCCGAGGGCTTGTTGAACCAGAAGCCAATCAGCAGGTAGGACACCAAGCCAACGGCTTCCCAGCCAAAGAACAGCTGGAGCAGGTTGTTGCTCATCACCAGCATGAGCATGGAGAAGGTGAACAGCGAGATGTAGGCGAAGAAGCGGTTGTAACCGTCGTCTTCTTCCATGTAGCCGATGGTGTAGATGTGCACCATCAGCGACACAAAGGTCACCACACACATCATCATGGCTGTCAGCCCATCGACCAGAAAGCCGACTTCCATTTTCAGGCCACCCACCACCATCCAGGTATAGATAGTTTCATTGAAGCGGGCACCATCCAGCGCCACGCTCTTGAGGGTCATGGCAGAGAGGATGAATGCCGCCAGCACGCCCAGAATGGTAAGCGTATGGCTCAGCCGACGGCCGATCCAGTTGCCCCCGAAGGTCGTACCGAAAACACCGGCCAGCACGGCGCCCGCCAGCGGTGCCAGTGGAACGGCCAGTAGCGTTGAAGCAGAAAGGGTTTGACTCATTGTGGAGAACCTTGCGTGTCTGGCGTCTCAACCCTGCAGGGTGTCGAGAGCGTCCGCATTGATGTTGGACTTGTTGCGGAACAACAGAACCAAGATGGCCAAGCCGATGGCCGACTCGGCTGCAGCCACGGTCAGGATGAAGAAAACGAACACCTGCCCGTGCATATCGCCAAGGTAATGTGAGAAGGCCACAAAGTTCATGTTGACCGCCAACAGCATTAGCTCAATGGCCATCAGTAAAACAATGAGGTTCTTGCGATTCAGAAAGATACCAATGACAGCCATTGCGAACAGCATGGCTCCCACGGTCAAGAAATGTCCCAGCGTCGGTGTCATGCTTTTTTCTCCTCGGCAGCAGGCACGACTGGCGCACTTTCTGGTGCCTTTTGTGTGACCGCCATCTTGACCACCTGCAACCGATCGGCTGCGCGCACCCGGACTTGCATTGCCGGATTGATGGCCTTGCTCTCCTTGCGGTTGCGCAGGGTCAGCGCGATGGCAGAAATCATGGCCACCAACAGAATCACGGATGCAATTTCCACCGGATACAGATAGCGCGTATACATGAGTTGACCCAATGCCTTGGCATTGGAAAACGCAACCGCATTGCCTGCCGCATCGACCGCCGCCGCCATCGCCTTGGGTTCTTCAATGCCACGGAAACCGCCCATGAGAACTGCGGCCATTTCCAAGGCGATGAGCGCACCCACGGCGGCGGCCAAGGGAAAGTGTTTCCAGAACCCTTCGCGCAGACCCTCGACATCAATATCGAGCATCATCACGACGAACAGGAACAACACCATCACGGCTCCCAGGTACACCAGCACCAGGGCAATTGCCAGGAATTCAGCCTTGAGCAGCAGCCACAAGCCGGATGCTTGCGAAAACGCGAGGATCAGGTGCAACACGGCGTGCACCGGATTGCGTGCAGAAATAACCCGGAAGGCTGCATAAAGCAGCACGACCGAGAACAGATAGAAAAAACCAGTCTTGGCGTCCATGAATCGGTTCTTTGTAGAGGTCTGGCGTAGGGATGCGCGCCGCTTCAGCGGTACTTGGCGTCTGCGGCCTTGGCGGCAGCAATTTCGCCTTCATAGCGGTCACCCACGGCCAGCAACATGTCTTTGGTGAAATACAGGTCGCCACGCTTTTCGCCGTGGTACTCAAAAATATGCGTTTCGACGATGGAATCGACCGGGCAACTCTCTTCGCAGAAACCGCAGAAAATGCACTTGGTCAGGTCGATGTCATAACGGGTCGTCCGGCGTGAGCCGTCGTCGCGGACATCCGACTCGATGGTGATCGCCATGGCCGGGCAAACCGCTTCGCACAGCTTGCAGGCAATACAGCGCTCCTCGCCATTGTCATAACGGCGCAAGGCATGCAGGCCACGAAAGCGCGGAGAAACGGGTGTCTTTTCTTCTGGGAACTGCACTGTCACCTTGCGGCGAAAAGCGTAGCGACCTGTCAGGGACATGCCCTTGACGAGTTCAACCAGCAGAAAACTTTTGAAAAAGTCCCGGATGGAAAAAGATGCAGCAGCAACGGCAGCCATTCGTGTGTCCCCGCTTTATTTCCAGATGTTCCACGGCGAGAGCAACCAGCCCCCGACGATAAGCAGCCACACCAGGGTGACTGGTATGAAGATCTTCCAACCCAAACGCATGATCTGGTCATAGCGGAACCGGGGGAAGGTGGCGCGAATCCAGATGAACATGGATACCACCACAAAGGTTTTAATACCGAGCCAGATCCAGCCGGGGATGAAGTCCAGTGCGGCCACCGGCGAAAGCCAGCCTCCCAGGAACATCAGCACCGCCAGAATCGACACCAGCCACATGCTGGCATATTCAGCCAGAAAGAAGATGGCAAAGCCCATGCCCGAATACTCGACCATGTGGCCCGCCACAATCTCGGCTTCGCCTTCAACAACGTCGAACGGGTGGCGGTTGGTCTCAGCCACGCAGGAGATCAGGTAGACGATGAAAATGGGCAGCAGCGGCAACCAATTCCAGGACAGGAAAGAAACGCCCATGCTGGCAAATGTTCCCTTGTTCTGGCCCATGACGATTTCGGTGAGATTCATGCTGCCCGACACCATGATGATGACCAGGAAACAGAAACCCATCGCAATTTCGTAACTCACCATCTGCGCCGAAGCACGCATGGCGCCGAGGAAGGCGTATTTCGAATTGGACGCCCAACCTGCAATGATCACGCCATACACCTCAATGGAAGTGATGGCCATCACCAGCAGCAAACCTGCATTGACGTTCGTGAGGGCTGTTTCGGGGCCAAAAGGAATCACGACCCAGGCAGCGAGTGCCGGCATGATGGCCATGATGGGCCCCAGCACAAACAATCCTTTGGAAGCTGCAGATGGCTGGATGATTTCCTTGGTCAGAAGCTTCACCGCATCGGCAATGGGCTGCAGCAATCCCAACGGCCCTACGCGGTTGGGGCCATGGCGCACCTGCATGAATCCCAGCAGCTTGCGCTCCCACAGCGTGAGATAGGCGACAGCGCCCATCAAAGGCAGCAGCAGAACAACGATCTTGATCAGAATCCAGAGCACGGGCCATGCAGTCCCCGTCCACCAACCCTGCGCAAGAAGGTTCAGACCAAAGTTGTAGATGGCATCAATCATGCTGGCGCTCCTTCACGGCCCAGACGGGCATCTGCCGTCAGCTGCAGGGAACTTGCACGCCGCACCAGCCCGTCGAGCTGGTAAATGGATGCCACCACGGGCTCGGCCACGGCGCCCGTTGCCACGTGCGGGGTGACCTGCGTTGCATTGCCCAACCGCTCGGCAGGCACTGCATTAACCAGCCCTGCACTCGCTCCAGTGGCTTTGGACAGCACATCCTGGGATGTCTCAAAGTCAAAGCCCGGCAGATCCATCAAATTGGCCAGCACGCGCAACACTTTCCATGCCGGGCGTGTTTCGCCCAGGGGGCGAACAACTGCATGGAAACTCTGCAAGAGCCCCTCGGCATTGACAAAGCTGCCAGAAGTTTCCGTGAAGGGGGCAATGGGCAACAGTACGTCGCTGAATTCCATATTGGTCTTGAAGGGGCTCAGGGTGACCACCATGTCCACCTTGGACAAAGCAGCAACCGCCTGAGCGCCAGCAGCGCTGTCATATACGGGTTCATTGTTCAGCAAGAACAAGCCCTTGAGCCCACCCTCCAACATCTGGGCGGCGTTCAAGCCTCCCTTTCCGGGCATGGCATCAACCCACTGCGCACCAACCGTGTTGGCGGCTTCGGTGAGATAACCCACCGTAGCGCCTGTTTGCGCGCCAATCCAGTTGGCCAGTGCCAGCAGACTTGTCGCCTGCGCATGGTGCGCAGCGGCGTTGCCCAACAGCACAGCCTTGTGCTCTCCAGACAGCAACGCCAAGGCAATCGCACGTGCGGTTTCGTTGTCCGAGCGCCCCTCATTCACGGGAGCAGTAACGCCTTTTTCCTGGGCCACGACCGCAGCAACGTCGGCCAGGGCATGCGCCCAAGCGCCGGGCGCGGCCAACAGTGTCTGCGCAACGGGCATAGCCCAGTCACGCGCTACTGCATCAATAGCCATGACCGTACAACCCTTGCGGGCTGCCTGGCGAATGCGCTGCGCAAATAAAGGATGGTCTTTGCGCAGAGAAGAACCCACGACCAGCACCGATTGAAGTGTGGACAGCGACGCAATCGACCGGCCCAACCAGCGCACACCCTCGGGCGCGGTGAAGTCGGCATGGCGAAGACGGTGGTCGATATTGCTGCTTCCCAGGCCGCGCACCAGCGCACCGGCCAGGTACAACTCTTCCAGCGTGCTGTGCGGACTCACCAGTGCACCGATGCTCTGGGCGCCCTGCTCTTTCTGTATGCACCGCAGGCCATTGGCCACATATTCCAGGGCCGTCTGCCAATCCACCTCGGCCCATTCGCCACCCTGCTTGAGCATGGGGTGCATCAGGCGTTCTTCGCTGGCAAGAGCCTCGTACGAAAAACGGTCCCGATCGGCGATCCAGCATTCGTTGACGTCTTCATTCTCGAACGGCAGGACACGCATGACCTTATGGTTCTTGACCTGAACGATCAGATTGGCGCCTGTGGAGTCGTGCGGACTGACAGACTTCCGGCGCGAAAGCTCCCAGGTGCGGGCGCTGTAGCGGAAAGGCTTGCTGGTCAGCGCACCGACCGGGCAAATATCGATCATGTTGCCCGACAACTCTGAATCAATGGTGTCGCCCGCCACCGTGGTGATCTCGGAGTGCTCACCCCGATGAATCATGCCCAGTTCCATGACGCCGGCGACTTCCTGGCCAAAACGTACGCAACGTGTGCAATGGATGCAACGGGTCATTTCCTGCATGGAAATGAGCGGACCGACATCCTTGAAGTGCACTACGCGCTTTTCTTCTTCGTAGCGCGTAGAAGATGCGCCGTAGCCCACGGCCAGATCCTGCAGCTGGCACTCGCCACCTTGATCGCAGATGGGGCAATCCAAGGGATGGTTGATCAGCAAAAACTCCATGACCGACTTCTGGGCCTGGATGGCCTTGTCGCTCTTGGTACGCACGATCATGCCCTGGGTGACAGGGGTCGCGCATGCTGGCATGGGCTTGGGCGCCTTCTCCACATCCACCAGGCACATACGGCAGTTGGCGGCGATGGACAGTTTCTTGTGGTAGCAGAAGTGGGGAATATAAGTGCCTGCCTTCTCGGCTGCATGCATCACCATGCTGCCTTCGGCAATTTCCACTTTCTGACCGTCAAGTTCAATTTCAACCATATGCTTTTCTCGCGATCAGGCAGAAGTTGCGGCCTGAGGATTCGGTTTCCGGATCATTGCAGCGAACTCCGGCCGGTAATGCTTGAGCATGGCTCGTACAGGCATCGCTGCCGCATCCCCCAGGGCGCAGATGGTGCGTCCCATGATGTTGCTCGCCACGGAGTCGAGCACGTCCATGTCGGCGGGTCGTCCGTCGCCACGGTGAATGCGATCCACGAGGCGCCACAGCCACCCTGTACCCTCACGGCAGGGCGTGCACTGACCGCAGGACTCGTGCATGTAAAAATAGGAAAGACGCTTGAGCGACTCGACCATGCAACGGCTGTCGTCCATGACAATGACCGCGCCTGAACCAAGCATCGAGCCAGCCTTGGCGATCGAGTCGTAGTCCATGGTGCATTCCATGATGATCGACGCGGGCAGCACGGGCGAAGAAGAACCGCCAGGGATCACCGCCTTGAGCTGCCTACCTTTACGCACGCCACCAGCGAGCTCCAGCAACCGAGAAAACGGCGTACCCATCGGAACCTCGTAGTTGCCTGGGCACTCCACATCACCGCTCACCGAGAAAATCTTGGTTCCACCGTTATTGGGCTTGCCACAGGCAAGGTAGGCAGCGCCACCATTGCGAATGATCCACGGCACGGCCGCAAAGGTTTCGGTGTTGTTGATCGTGGTCGGCTTGCCGTAGAGGCCAAAACTGGCCGGAAACGGCGGCTTGAAGCGGGGTTGACCCTTCTTGCCTTCCAGCGACTCCAGCAAAGCTGTTTCCTCGCCGCAAATGTAGGCACCAAAACCATGGTGTGCATGCAGTTGGAAGGTAAAGCTGCTGCCGAGAATGTTGTCACCCAGATAACCGGCCGCACGGGCCTCTTCCAGGGCCGCCTCGAAGCGCTCGTATACCTGGAAAATTTCTCCGTGGATGTAGTTGTACCCCACCGTGATGCCCATCGCGTAGGCCGCAATGATCATGCCCTCGATGACGGAGTGCGGGTTGTACATCAGGATGTCGCGATCCTTGCAGGTGCCCGGCTCTCCCTCATCGGAATTGCACACCAGGTACTTCTGACCAGGAAACTGGCGGGGCATGAAGCTCCACTTCAAACCCGTGGGGAAACCGGCACCGCCGCGACCGCGCAGGCCTGATTCCTTGACGGTCGCAATGACCTGGTCCTGCGTCAGCGCTTCGCCGCCGTTTTTGCCGAGCATCGTGCGCAGGGCTTGATAGCCACCGCGTGCCTCGTAGTCCTTGATACTCCAGTTCGAGCCATTGAGGCCCGCATAGATCTGGGGCTCGATATGGCGGTCATGAAAACAGGTCTCAATACCGGCGGCCTGAAATTGCAAAAGCACCTGGGTTGCCGTGGTCATCACTTGCCCTCCGCTGCGCGCAGGCTATCGACCAACTGATCGAGCTTATCGTTGCCCATGAAGCTACACATGTGGCGGTCGTTCACCAGCATCACAGGCGCATCGGCACAGGCGCCAAGGCATTCGCATTGTTGCAGGGTGAACAAGCCGTCCTGTGTGGTCTCACCCATCGAGATCCCCAGCTTGTGCTCCAGATGCTCCAGCGCCTTGCCGCCTTCGCGCAGCAGGCATGGCAGATTGGTGCAGACGTTGAGTTTGTACTTGCCCACTGCATGCTGGTTGTACATGTTGTAGAAGGTCGTCACTTCGTGGACGGCAATCTGCGGCATACCCAGGTAGTCGGCAATTACCGCCTCGCTGGCCTCGCTGACATAGCCCTGCTCCTGCTGGACAATGGCAAGGCAGGCCATGACGGCGGACTGCTTCTGGTCGGCCGGGTATTTGGCCACTTCACGCGCAAAACGCGCCTTGGTCGCTTCAGAAATCATCGGTCAATTTCTCCGAACACGATATCCATGGTGCCAATGATGGCAACCACGTCGGCCAGCATGTGGCCTCGGGCCATTTCATCCATGGTTGCCAGGTGTGCAAACCCTGGTGCGCGGATCTTCAGGCGGTATGGCTTGTTGGCACCGTCGCTCACAAGGTAAATACCAAATTCTCCCTTGGGGTGCTCCACGGCGGCATAAGCCTCACCTTCAGGCACATGCATCCCCTCCGAGAACAGCTTGAAATGGTGGATCAGGTCTTCCATGCCTGTCTTCATCATCTCGCGGCTCGGTGGTGCGACCTTGTGGTTATCAGTAATCACCGGGCCGGGGTTGGCACGCAGCCAGGCAATACATTGCTGAATAATGCGATTGGACTCGCGCATTTCCTGCACGCGCACCAAATACCGGTCGTAGCAATCACCCGTCTTGCCCACAGGCACATCGAAATCGACCCGGTCGTACACTTCGTAAGGCTGGGTTTTGCGCAGATCCCAAGCAATACCGGAGCCACGCAGCATGGGGCCGGTCATACCGAGATTGAGTGCGCGCTCTGGCGTAACCACACCCACCCCCACGGTACGCTGTTTCCAGATCCGGTTGTCTGTCAGCAGCGTTTCATATTCATCCACGTAGCCGGGAAAACGGCGGGTGAAGTCCTCAATGAAATCAAGCAGGGAGCCCTGGCGGTTCTGGTTGCGTTGCTCCAACGACTTGGCATTGCGCACCTTGCTCGCCTTGTACTGCGGCATGCTCTCGGGCAGGTCGCGGTACACGCCGCCCGGACGGAAATACGCCGCGTGCATGCGCGCACCCGACACAGCCTCGTACATATCGAACAGGTCTTCACGTTCGCGAAAGGTGTAGATCAGAATGGTCGAGCTACCACAGTCATTACCGTGCGAACCCAGCCACATCAGGTGGTTCAGCAGGCGCGTGATTTCGGAAAACATCACCCGGATGTACTGCGCCCGAATAGGCACTTCAAGACCCAAAAGCTTTTCGATGGCCAGGCAGTACGCATGCTCGTTGGACATCATGGACACGTAATCCAGTCGATCCATATACGGAAGCGACTGAATGTAGGTTTTGTGCTCGGCCAACTTTTCAGTGGCGCGGTGCAGCAATCCAATGTGCGGATCGGCGCGCTGCACAACCTCGCCATCGAGCTCCAACACAAGGCGCAATACACCGTGGGCTGCAGGGTGTTGCGGCCCCAGATTCAGGGAATAGTTCTTGATTTCGGCCATGGTTCACCGCAGAAGACCGTCAGGTCTCAGTGCAGTCCTCCGTATTTATCTTCGCGAATGATGCGCGGAGTGATTTCGCGCGGCTCGATGCTGACCGGCTCATAGACCACTCGGCGCTGGTCTGCGTCGTAACGCATCTCGACATGGCCCGAGAGAGGGAAATCCTTGCGGAACGGATGGCCGATAAAGCCGTAGTCGGTCAAGATACGGCGCAGATCATTGTGACCGTCGAACACGATGCCGTACAAGTCGAACGCCTCGCGCTCATACCAGTTGGCCGATGCCCACAGCCCGGTCACCGAAGGCACCACGGGGAAATCATCCTCAGGGCAGAACACCTTGACGCGCACGCGCTGGTTCAGGCTGACCGACAACAAATGGTTTACAACACAATAGCGCGCGCCTTCGGCCTCACGGTCGCCATAGGCTGAATAATCCAAACCGCACAAATCCACCAGTTGCTCAAAATGACAACCGGGCGCATCGCGCAGCAACTGCATGGCTTCGAGGTAATTGGCAGCAGGAACCACCACCGTGAGCTCGCCCAGCGCAATGTGCGCTTCGCGGATTCTGTCACCCAGCACCGCCATGATGGTGTCTTTGAGCTCTTCGGGGCGAATGGCAAAAGTTGTCATGGAACCCCCTTCAGGCACGCGCAATAGTATTGGTGCGGCGAATCTTCTGCTGCAGCTGGATGATGCCGTAAATCAGCGCCTCTGCCGTAGGCGGGCAGCCCGGCACATACACATCCACCGGAACAATACGATCACAACCGCGCACCACCGAATAGCTGTAGTGGTAGTAGCCACCACCATTAGCGCATGAACCCATGGAGAGCACCCACCGTGGCTCGCTCATCTGGTCGTACACCTTGCGCAGCGCAGGCGCCATCTTGTTGCACAGGGTACCGGCCACAATCATCAGGTCGGACTGGCGGGGACTGGCACGAAACACTTCAGCGCCAAAACGGCCAATGTCATAGCGCGCAGCCGCCGCATGCATCATCTCGACCGCACAACAGGCCAAACCAAAGGTCATGGGCCAAAGCGAACCTGTCTTGGCCCAGTTCACCACCGAGTCGTAACTCGTGGTGATAAAGCCTTCCTTCATTACGCCTTCAATCATTGCGTCAATCCTTGTTCAAGCCGCTTATTCCCACTCCAGGGCGCCCTTTTTCCACTCGTAGACAAAGCCCACAAGCAGAACCGTCAGGAAAATGACGACGGCGACGAAACCCGTCAGTCCCACGTCCTGCAACGTCACAGCCCAGGGAAACAGAAAGGCGATCTCCAGATCGAAAAGAATAAACAGGATCGCAATGAGGTAATAGCGCACGTCGAACTTCATGCGCGCATCCTCGAAGGCTTCGAAGCCACATTCGTAGGGGGAATTTTTTGCGGGATCAGGCCGATTGGGGCCCAGGATGTATCCCAGCGCTATGGGAACGATACCGACCCCAATACCGACCAAGATGAACAGGAGGACGGGGAGATATTGATCGAGGTTCATCTTTAGGATGCGCTCATCGCTGAGGCCTCGCCCATCATGACCGCAAGCGGAACATGCGGGCTGGCCTGTTTTTGTCTGGTGCCGTCGGCGAGACTCGAACTCGCACAGCTTTCGCCACTACCCCCTCAAGATAGCGTGTCTACCAATTTCACCACGACGGCTTTGTCATGTCTGGGTGGCATGAGGAACCATTTGGTTTTGGCTTCCCAGACAATCCAAGATTCTACTCCGGAAAAACCCTGTTACCGGGCTCTGCAGAGGATTTATTGATCATTTCGTCGCTTGGCACGCACATTGCTGGCGTTGACTGGGGCGACTCTCCCTGCTCTTTGTCAGACCCACGAAAGACTGGAATCCAAAGGAGCAGCAACGCGGTGTTTTCGACCCCAACGCCACGCTGCCGCAGTCACTCACTTCGCAGGAATCTGCCCTGCACCAGAGGCCGCAACCGCTGGGGCTGGGCTCTCAGCCGCAGCGGGCGCTGCATTGCCGGGAATGGTGGCAGCCGAACCCGCTTCAGGTGCCGGAGCCACTGGCGCAGTCGTGGCCGCAGGGCCTTCCAGCACACTACCGGTGCTGGCAGGGCGTGCGTTACCAAAGTAAGCCAGCGCCAGGGTGCTGACAAAGAAAATCACCGCCAGCACGGCGGTCGTGCGCGAGAGAAAATTGGCGCTGCCGCTAGCACCAAACAGACTGCCGGAACTACCGCTGCCAAATGCAGCCCCCATGTCGGCACCTTTTCCGTGCTGGATCAAGATCAGTCCAATCATGCCCAGAGCGGTCATTATCTGCACCGTCAAGATTACGTTTACAAGCATTCCCATTCTTTTGATACTCCTGATTTAATAGCTAGTAGCGCCCGTATTTATTGGGCTGCCGCGATAATTTGTTGAAATTCTGCCGCCTTAAGCGATGCACCACCCACCAGACCGCCGTCAATGTCGGGCTGGCCCAGCAATTGCGCGGCATTCGCAGCATTCATGCTGCCGCCATACAGCAAGCGAATGCTGCCCGCACGCGGACTGGCCGCTGCCAGTTGCGCACGCAGCACGGCATGTACCTGCTGCGCCTGTTCGGGTGAAGCGGTCTTGCCTGTACCAATAGCCCAGACGGGTTCGTAGGCCACCACCACCTCGCTAATGCAGTGGCCATTGAGGTGAATGACAGCCGCCAACTGGCGCCGCACCACCATCTCGGTGTCACCCGCTTCACGCTCCGCCAACGTCTCGCCCACACAAACGATGGGAGTGATGCCCGCCGCAAGCGCACGCTGCGCCTTGACCGCCACCTGCACATCGGTCTCGCCGTGGTACTGGCGCCGCTCCGAATGTCCCACCAACACATAGCGCACACCAAATTCACGCAACATGGCCGCAGAGTTTTCTCCGGTGTAGGCCCCTGCTTCGTGCTGCGACACATCCTGCGCCGCCAGCGCTAAAGGCGAGCCTGCCGCCAGCGCCTGCACCTGCGCGAGATACGGCGCGGGCACAGCGACGGCAACGTCGCAACCCGGCTGCGCCCCCAGACCAGCAACCAACGCCTGCACCAAAGCCTCGTTGGCAGCCAGGCTGCCATTCATTTTCCAGTTGCCTGCAATGAGTTTCTTGTTCATGTTCACCACGTCAAAACAATTTTGCCCGTATGCTGATTCGATTCCATCAAAGCGTGGGCCTGCGCCGCATCGGCGGCCGCAAAGCTGCTGTGCACCACCGGACGCACCGCACCCGATGCCAGCAGCGGCCACACCCGTTCACGCAAAGCCCGGGCGATGGCCCCCTTGAAGGCGACCGGCCTGGCCCGCAGCGTCGAACCCGTGATGGTCAGACGCTTACGCAGCACCAGACCCGCGTTGAATGCAGCCTGCACGCCACCCTGCACCGCAATGATGACCAGGCGCCCATCTTCGGCAAGGCACTCCACCTCACGCGCCACATAACTGCCAGCCACCATGTCCAGCACCACATCAACGCCCTTGCCCGCCGTGATGCGCTGCACCTCGGCCACAAAATCCTGCGTTTGATAGTTGATGGCATGATGGGCACCCAGCGCCAGACAGGCCGCGCACTTCTCGTCACTGCCCGCCGTGACGATGACCGTCGCACCAAAAGCCCGCCCCAGCTGGATGGCCGTGACACCAATGCCGCTACCACCACCTTGCACGAGCAAGGCTTCCCCGGGCTGCAGCCGCGCCCGGTCAAACACATTGCTCCACACCGTAAAAAAGGTTTCGGGAAGAGAGGCCGCCTCGATGTCGCTCAGCCCTGCGGGTACCGGCAGACACTGCTCCACCGGAGCCACGCACCACTGCGCATATCCACCACCGGCCAGCAAGGCGCACACCCTGTCACCCACACGCAGGCCCACCTGCGCCATGGCAGCCGCATCCCCCCCCTGTACGACCCCGGCCACCTCCAGCCCGGGCACATCACTGGCGCCCGGAGGCGGTGCGTAGTGGCCTTTGCGCTGCAAGACATCGGGGCGGTTGATACCACTGGCGCTCACGCGGATCAGCACCTCACCCACGCCCGCCACGGGCTGCGCACGCTCACCCAGGCGCAACACTTCAGGTGCACCAAATTCGGTGATTTCAATGGCTTGCATGGCAGTCTCGGATAAGGCGGGTTGAATTAGCATTGTTTTTGCCTCTAACGCCCGTCAATAGGGCGTGAGAAGCTACAAAACAAATAGCATTCAAAGATCAGCCGTTGGCCTGCACCTGCCCATCCAGGGGCAAGGCCTGCTGTTGCTGCTGTTCACCGGCCGCCGTTTCGCGGTGCTCACGGGGTTCGCGGCGCTCGGCGGGTGCAGGACGATCGCTTCCACCATGGGCAGGACGATCAGACAGAGCCTTCATGGACAGCTTGATGCGGCCCTTTTCGTCGGTCTCCAAGACCTTGACCTTCACGATCTGGCCCTCCTGCAGGTAGTCGCTGACCTTCTCCACGCGCTCATGGGCGATCTGGCTGATATGCAGCAAACCATCCTTGCCGGGCAACAGGTTGATCAGCGCGCCGAAGTCCAGGATCTTGGTGACCGGGCCTTCGTACACCTTGCCGATTTCGACTTCCGCCGTGATCTGCTCAATGCGGCGCTTGGCTTCGTCAGCCTTGGCGTTGTCGGTTGCCGCAATGGTGATGGTGCCGTCTTCCTCGATATTGATCTGGCAGCCGGTTTCTTCAGTGAGCGCACGAATGACCGCGCCACCCTTGCCGATCACATCGCGGATCTTTTCGGGATTGATCTTCATGGTGTACAGCTTGGGAGCGAAGTTCGACACTTCGGTCTTGGCTTCGCCCATGGCCTCCTGCATCTTGCCCAGAATGTGCATGCGGGCTTCCTTGGCCTGGGCCAATGCGACCTGCATGATTTCCTTGGTGATGCCCTGGATCTTGATATCCATCTGCAGCGCGGTGATGCCGTTGGTGGTGCCTGCCACCTTGAAGTCCATGTCACCCAGGTGGTCTTCATCGCCCAGGATATCGGTCAGCACGGCAAAACGGTTGTCTTCCTTGATCAGGCCCATGGCAATACCGGCCACGTGTGCCTTCATGGGCACGCCAGCGTCCATCATCGACAGGCAGCCACCGCAGACCGAAGCCATCGACGACGAACCGTTCGATTCAGTGATCTCGGACACCACACGCATGGTGTAGGGAAACTCTTCCTTGCTGGGCAAAACGGCAATCAACGCACGCTTGGCCAAGCGACCGTGGCCGATTTCGCGGCGCTTGGTCGAACCCATGCGGCCCACTTCGCCGGTGGCAAAGGGAGGCATGTTGTAGTGCATCATGAAGCGGTCTTCATACTCGCCCGCCAGCGCGTCGATGCGCTGTGCATCGCGCTCGGTGCCCAGCGTGGTCACGACCAGCGCCTGCGTTTCGCCGCGCGTGAACAAGGCGGAGCCATGGGTGCGGGGCAGAACCGAATTGCGGATCTCAATGGGACGCACAGTGCGCGTGTCACGGCCATCAATGCGGGGCTCGCCCGCCAGAATCTGGCTGCGCACGATACGCGCTTCAATGTCGAACAGCATGCCTTCGACCTTGACCGCGTCGAACACGACACCGGCCTCTTTCAGGTCGGCCATCACCACGGCATAGGCTTCGCGGCAAGCGTGCGTACGGGCCTGCTTGTTGCGGATCTGGTAAGCAGCGCGCAGCTTTTCTTCGGCCAATGCACCCACTTTGGCAATCAGACCTTCGTCCTTGGCAGGAGCCTGCCAGTCCCACACGGGCTTGCCGGCATCGCGCACCAGTTCATGGATGGCGTTGATCGCGACCTTGCCTGCTTCGTGACCAAACACCACGGCGCCCAGCATCACGTCTTCGGACAGTTGCTGCGCTTCGGACTCAACCATCAGCACGGCCGCTTCGGTACCCGCCACCACCAGGTCCATCTGGCTGTTCTTACGCGCCGTCTGACCGGGATTGAGCACGTATTCGCCGTTGATGTAGCCCACGCGCGCTGCACCAATGGGGCCACTGAACGGGATACCCGAGATGGCCAGCGCGGCGCTCGATGCAATCAGCGCTGCGATGTCGGCGTCTACTTCAGGATTCAAAGAAACGGTGTGGATCACCACATGCACTTCGTTGAAGAAACCTTCGGGGAACAGCGGACGGATCGGGCGGTCGATCAGGCGGCTGGTCAGCGTTTCATGCTCGCTGGGCTTGGCTTCGCGCTTGAAGAAGCTGCCGGGGATCTTGCCCGCAGCGTACGTCTTCTCAATGTAGTCCACCGTCAGCGGGAAGAAATCCTGGCCGGGCTTGGCGCCCTTGGACGCCACCACGGTGGCCAGCACCACGGTATCGTCAATGTTCACCAGCACAGCGCCCGAGGCCTGGCGTGCGAATTCGCCCGTTTCCATGACGACAGTCTTGTCGCCCCACTGGAAAGACTTGGTCACTTTATTGAAAATGCTCATAATTGCTCCTATTTTAATAGCTGGCAGCGCACTACCAGAAAGCGCCAGAGGCCGATTTAGATGTCGATGCCATTCCATTGAAACCGCACGCGGAGTTCAGTGGAATGACACAGCTTCGATCTGTTTGGCACACCGGCAAAGTAAAAAACGCCTGAGCTAGCGCGCTAACCCAGGCGTTTTTGCATGCAAACAGCGTTTATTTGCGCAGACCCAGCTTGGCAATCAGCGCGGTGTAACGCTCGCCATCCTTGGCCTTGAGGTAGTCCAGCAGCTTGCGGCGGCGGCTCACCATGCGCAGCAAACCGCGGCGACCATGGTGATCCTTGGCGTGCTGTTTGAAGTGGGGCATCAGTTCATTGATGCGTGCCGTGAGCAAAGCCACCTGCACTTCCGGGCTACCGGTATCGTTGGCAGCACGGGCGTTGGCCTTGACAACTTCGGCCTTGATTGAAGATGCGATCATTCGAATTTTTCCTGAATATGGCCTACAGCCGCTCATGAAGCACTGCGGGCACTGGTTTTACTTGCGCCGGAAGCTGGAAGGGCCACCGGCGTGCGTCTTGCACCATGCAAAACCCCTCAATTGTACATGGCCCCGGTTCTGCGGGATTTCGCGCATACAAAGCCGCCCCTGGGCATGGCAGGATCAACGCGCAAAACCAGAAAGACCGCACCATGCAACGTTCCCCCTCCGTCCACCACCGCGCCAGGACACCCATCACGACACTGCTGGCCGCCTGCCTGGCATTGACCCTGCTCGCCAGCCCGGACCTCGCCAACGCCAAGCGATCGGCATCCAGCACCCACGACAGCGCCAAAAAGAAAGGCGTGACCAAAATCACCTACCAGCGCAGCAGCTCCGAAGAAACCACTGCAGAGCGCGACCGCCGCATGTACCGCGAATGCAAAGGCATGCACAACGCGGGCGCCTGCCGGGGATATACGCGGAAATAGCCACCGCTCATCCCTGCATTGCTGCCATTCGTCCCAAAGGACATGGCGCGGCCCAACCCAGGCCTCTAGCATGGCTAGCATGCAAACAACGACACCATTCTGCGCGCCCCTCGCCCGCAGCGAGCCGGGCATGCGACAGGCGAATCAGGGCTTCACCATGATCGAACTGATGATCGTGGTGGCCATCATGGCTATTTTGATTGCCCTGGCCGCCCCCAGTTTCACCCCGCTGATTGAACGCTGGCGTGTGCGCGATACCGCCGAAACCCTCACATCTAGCCTGTACTACGCCCGCTCCGAAGCGATCAAGCGTGGCGGTAACGTCATCATTGCTAAAAACCCAAACACTGCGGACTGCACCACCGCCACCGCCGATACGCAATGGGGCTGCGGCTGGCGCATCTTCTTCGACGTCAACGGCAATGGCAGCCAGGACGCCTGCGTGGTAGCCAACACCCCCAACGAGTGCGACCTGCAGACCACCCCCGCCCCCACGCGCCTGCAAATCAACCTGCCCAGCAGCACCGCAAGCATCACCGTGGACCGCTGGGGCATGTTGTCCCATACCGGCGGCGCCACCACACCCACCCCAATGCTGTTTGAATTGATGCCCAAGGACAAAACCCTTGCCGACTCCAGTGCTGCCAAGCTATGCACAGGCATGGGGGGGCGCATCGTTCGCATCAAGGGCAGCGATACCTGCCCCTGAAACACAGCCACCACACACGCCTGACCACCATGGCCCACCCGTTTCGCCCTTCATCCATGCTACCGGCCCTGCTGCCGGCACAGCAGGGCTTTACCGCCATCGAACTGATGGTGACGGTATCCATCGTGGCCCTGCTCATGGCTTTGGCCGCCCCCAGTTTCACCCCCCTGATCGAAAGCTGGCGTGTGCGCCAGGCCACCGAACAATTGCAATCCACCCTTCACTACGCCCGCTCAGAGGCCATCAAACTCGGCGGACGGGTCGCCATTCAAAAAATCCCCAACAACACCAACGGCTGCACCAGCGCTACCGACAACAGCGACTGGGACTGCGGCTGGATCGTCTGCCAAGACACCAATGGCAACGGTGCGTGCAACGCCACCGAGCCGGTATTGCAGCGCATTGACGCCCCCGCCAGAGTGCAGGTCACCCGCACCAGCGGCGGAAAGAGCATCAAACTCAACCGCTGGGGCCTGGTCGACGGCGACTGGCTGGGCTTCAGCCTGGTGCCTTTAGAAAAACCCACCACCCACCCCGGCGCACGCGGCGTCTGCATGAGCTCGGGCGGGCGCATTCGCATCATTCTCCCAGAGGCCATCCCATGTACCGGCTGAAACCCATGACTACGACACTTCCCAAAAACAAGCACCAGCGCGGCATCGCATTGATCGAATCCCTGGTGGCGATTGTCATCACCGCCCTGGGCATCCTCGGCATCCTGGGTGTACAGATGCGTACGCTAGCCGACACATCGACGACAGTGCGTCGTGCGCAAGCAATCCGCCTGATTGAAGACTTGGGCGAGCGCATGAAGGTCAACCCCAATGCATTGGCCGATCTCAACACCTACGTCACCGCATTCAGCGCCGAGCCGACAGTCGGCAGTTGCGCCACCGGCTGTGACCACACGCAATTGGCTACCTATGACCTGGCTGTCTGGAAAAAAACCGTCAAGGACACCCTCCCTCTGAGCCAAGCCAGCATTTTTATTCCTCCAGCCGAAGGCGCTGTCCCAGCAGGTCAAGGTCGCCAGCTAGGTGTGATGATCGCCTGGCGCGAAAACGAAAAAGATAACAGTGCAGCCTATAAAAACGACATCGATGCCACCAAGGTTCGCGCCAACGACGGCACCTTGAGCGCAGGCGCCGCCCTCGCCTGCCCTGCAGATCACATTTGCCACCTGCAATACATACCCGTCGCCGGTCGATGCGCGCCTTACGCCCCCGGCGGCGGCACCGCCACGTACTACTGCCCAGGGGTCTGACATGCTCTCAAAAATCATAGCTGCTCGCGCTTACCCATCAAATATTAGAGGCCAAAAACAGCAACCATCCATGGGAGTACATCCACGCACTCAACGAGGTGTCACTCTGATCGAACTGATGGTAGGCATCGCCATTGGCCTACTCGTCGTCGCCGTAGCCATGGGTGCACTCATGGTCTCGCGCGGTGTCTCGGGAACGGTCAGCGACGCCAGCGCCATCCAGCAACAAGCCGCCTATGCCATGCGCGTCATCGGCCAACAACTGCGCCAGGCTGGTGCGCTGCGCCTCAACCTTGATCCCGGAACCACCGTCACCGAAGCGCTTTACATGGTGCCCGTAGCATTCGAAGCCAATCCACCCACTGCGGTTGTAACGGATATTGGGGGCACAGCCTCACCGGTGACTTTTACCGTGGGCTACAGCCGCTATACCGAGCCTGTGTTCACCAGCGCCTCTGAACAAGCATTTTCACGCAACTGCCTGGGGGGGCCTGCTGATACCAGTCCCGATACTCGGGCAGACAGCATTTTTTCCTTGGACACCGCCACCAACACGCTGCAATGCAATGGCAACAGTGCGGGGGCACAACCCATCCTGCAAAACGTGGCCAACTTTCAGGTGCGCTACCTGTTGCAGGACAACACCACGACTCCAGGCATACCGACCATCAAATCCGTGGATGCAGACGCCGTCAACGCAGACCTCAAGAACTGGGCACGGGTACAAGGTGTTGAGGTTTGCCTGGTGCTTTACGGCAACGAAGCCATTGATTTACCTACAGGTAGCAACTACACCGACTGCGACGGCGTCACTAAAGTAGACATGAGCAGCCTCACCGGCACGCGCGCCAAGCGCATGCATGTCCCGTTCCGCAACGTCTTTCAACTGCGCAGCCAGGGATTGAGCGCTGTCCTCTAACCCTTGACGAGAAAATCTACCATGCAAAGCATGCCCCTTCCCCTCCACCAGCGCCTGCGCCCACGGCAGCAGGGTGTGGCGCTATTTGTCGTGATCGTGTTCGTCATGCTGTCCATGCTGCTGGCACTGTGGGCTTCGCGCACCTCGCTCTTCAACGAAATGGTGGTGGGCAACGATGCTGACTACCAGCGCGCCTTTGAAGCGGCCCAAACCCTGCTGCAGGACGCCGAGCTCGACATCCGGCGGGAAAACCCCGATGGCAGCATCTGCGCCGCTGCCGCTTGCCGTGACAAGGTGAGCGGTGCCGCCTTGATTCCTCTGAGCACCTCAGAGGTCACCCCCCTGCTGGCCGATCTGGACACTCAACCCACCAAGTGCCGCACCGGCCTGTGCGCCAAGCGCACGGGTCGGCAAGACTTCTGGAAATACACCAGCACCACCAACCCGGCGCCTACTAACCTGCAGCCCGGAGAAGTCAAACTTGAAGACATGACCAAACCCGGCATCGGGGCGCGTTACGGCCAATATTCCGGGGCCGCCCGAGGCGACGCCAGCAGCCCCGCCAACCCCCTGCTGCAATGGGATAACACCACACCCGACAACCAGGGCGGCTGGTACTGGATCGAGGTCTTACCTTATGACGAGAGCAGCAAGAACAGTGGCGTGATCGTTAAACCCGCAGGAGTCGGCAATGACAATCTGCTGCGCTTGAACCTCGCACCCAATGTGGTGTACCGCATCACCGCCCTGGCCTTTGGCCGCAAGCCCGGCACCATGGCCGTGCTGCAGCAAACTTATGCTCGCCAGATGCGCAAAGACTGAAAAAACACAAAACCATAGCATTCAGCGCTTATTGCATAAGCCTTCATACCGTATTACCCCATAACTCTTTGACCCAAGGAGCACGCCATGCCCCGCACCGCTGCACCCCGTTTTCGCAAACACCTGATCGCGCTGGCCGCCAGCGCCGCGCTCGCCCCCTACAGCGCCTGGGCGCTGGATCTGGCCGAGTCGCCACCGGGCACGGTAGAGCCTTATGTACGGCCTAACGTCATCATCTCGGTGGACGATTCGGGCAGTATGGATTGGCAAGTGACGAACTCAAGCACTGGCAGCTCCACAATCGTCGCCCCCAACGCTGATGGCTCCTGGCCCAACAACGCCAAGCGCATCAATATCCTGAAATACGCGCTCAAGTCGATTTTTGACCCGACCCATCCGAAATACGACGCCAGCCTGGTGCCCGACAAAAAAATTCGCCTCTCATGGCAGACCATGTGGAACAACGGCGGCGCGCCCGACGCCAAAAGTGTCAACAACGCAAGCATGAAGACCAACTCGATGCGTGTGCTGGAAGGTACCCATCGCACGAACTTCTTGAATTTCGTCACCAGTCTGAAGGCCAGCAACGGCACCCCCTCGCACCTGATGTTCAGCCAGGCCGATGCCTACATGCGCCAACCCCTGGGCACGAGCAGCGCCTGGGCCAGCGACCCCGGCACTACTGGCGCACCCTACCTGGGTTGCAGGCGCACCTACCATATCGCCATGTCTGACGGGCGCTGGAACGGCACTCCTTTCACCGGCGGCGCACAGGACAACGCCACCAACAAAGCCTTGCCTGACGGTATGGTGTACGGCGGCACCACCGCTGCTGAACGAAAGAAGACCGCGCTTTACCGGGATGCCTGGAGTAACACCTTGGCGGATTGGGCCTTCAAAAGCTGGGCAGAACCGATGCAGACCACCGGTTTGACTGGCACCATGCTGCCAGCAGCCGACTACATCAAGGCCCCAGCGACCGAGGATTTCGGAACGCCCACCACACCAGCTATTCTCGATCGCTACTGGAACCCCCGCTACAACCCCGCCACCTGGGCGCACATGGTGACTTACACCATTGGCTTCAGCAACGATGCCACCACCTGGCCAGGTGCGCCTACCATCATCGCGCCACCGGCTGCCGAGCGTGTGCCGTTCAGCTACAAGGGTAGTTTTCCAGATCTCGTCACTGGAAACCGTGCTTGGCCCAACATGGCCAATCCACCTACTGGAGGAGGAGAAGACGTCCGTGCTCTGGATCTGTGGCACGCCGCCCTCAATGGGCGTGGACGTTTTTATGCGGTCACCCAGGGTCAAGACCTCGAAAAGGCTTTCCGCGAAATCGTGGGGCAAATCAGCACCGCCACTGACCCGGACTTGAGCGCTAGTGCCACCAGTGGCTCCAACGTATCACGCAGCGATGTAGGCAAATACACCGCGTCCTATGAGCCCAACAAGGCCTGGAAGGGGTCCATCACGGCTGATAAGGTGAAATCCGACGGTACAACGATGCCTGACCCGGGATGGGCCGGCAAAAACACCGCTGACAAGCTAGACGCCCTCGGCAGTGTGACCGGGCGCCTGGTGCTGGGCTGGAGCAACAAATGGGACGGCACCAAAGACCAGGGCGGCGTGACCTTCAAGTGGGCGTCGGACGAAAGCAACCTTAGCACGGCACAAAAGCTCTGGCTGCAAAAGAATGTAGGCGGTACCGATGAAGGTGCCACCAAAGGCCAGCAGCGGCTGAACTTCATTCGCGGCGACCGCAGCCTGGAAGGATCTGAGGCAACCGGCTACACACTGGCCAAACCCTACCGTGAACGCCAGAGCCGCCAGGGCGACATCATCAACTCCGACGTGTGGTACACTGGCGCACCGGCCGGCAACTCGTTGCTCAAGGGCTATGCAAACTTTGTACGCGACAGAAAATCGCGTCCGGCCATGCTTTATGTGGGCGGAAACGACGGCATGTTGCACGGTTTTGGCGCGGCCGATGGCGAAGAAAAAATCGCCTATGTCCCCCAGGGCATGATCCCCAGACTCACACTGCTGACTGATCCGCTATACAACAACAAGCACAAATACTTTGTTGATGGCTCGCCCATGACCGGCGATGTGGACATGAATGGTGGCATGCAAGACCCCGCCGACCCCAACTACGGTACTTATAGCCCCCTTTGGCGTACCATGCTGGTGGGCACGCTAGGCCTGGGGGGTAAGGGTTATTTTGCGCTGGATGTGACCAACCCCACTGCGGCCACACTTCTGGATGGCACCCTTGGTTTTGCAGAAGCCAATGCATCGCAACTGGTCAAGTTCGACCGCACCCGGGGCACCTCGGAACCTGCACCCAACTGCGGCGCAATGACCGGCACGGAAAAAACAAACTGCCTCAAGGTGGTGGAAGA
Organism: Simplicispira piscis; assembly: GCF_054783455.1. Lineage (NCBI taxonomy): Bacteria > Pseudomonadati > Pseudomonadota > Betaproteobacteria > Burkholderiales > Comamonadaceae > Simplicispira > Simplicispira piscis. Next base: position 12,030 of record NZ_BAAGQN010000002.1, on the reverse strand, counting down.
AGACAAGGATATTGGCTACATCATCGCCAAGCCCGTGCGCGACGACAACGACGCCATGCGCAGCACCCAAATTGCACGCATGAACAACAACCGCTGGGCAGTTGTGCTGGGCAATGGATACAACAGCACCAACCAGCGCCCGGTGCTGCTCGTTCAGTACCTGGACGGCGCCAAGGAGTTGCTGCGCATCCCCGTCACCAATGAAGCGGCCGGCACAGGCAACGCCAATGACAACGGGCTGGCAGCCCCGCGCCTGGTCGACCTTAACGGCGACGGCAGCGCCGACGTGGTGTATGCGGGCGACAACCTGGGCAACCTGTGGAAGTTCGACCTCACCAGCGCCACCCCGGGCGACTGGAAGGTCGCCTTTGGTGGCAATGCGCTGTTCACAACCCGGGGCCCGGTGGCGCTCAATGGGGTCACACGACCCAAAATCCAGCCCATTTCAGTGCCCCCCACCGTGCGGGCCAACGATCGCAAGATGGAAGTGGGCAGCGGGCCAACGGCCAAAACCGTGCAGGTGGGCGGCATGATGGTGGCCTTTGGTACCGGCCGTAACGTGACCAAGGACGACCCCACCAGCCTGGATGTACAGACGCTGTATTCGGTGCTGGACAATACACGCTACCGCGAGGTCACATCGGCACTGGGCAAGCGCCTGGAGGTACACCCCGGTGGCGGAACTTGCCCCAGTGGCGCCGATTGCGTACCCGCACCCGCAGCCTTGGGCACGGGAGTGTTAACTGCCAAGCTGGCGCAGCAAAAATTCACCGAACTCAGCGGCGGCGACTACGCAACCGTCGATACCGTGACCAACCTGGAGCTGACAAACTGGAAAGACTTCAACGGTTGGTACCTTGATCTGCCTGCCGTGGGCGAGCGCCTGCTCAAACCTATGGAGTTCTACGATGCCAGCAATCTACTGACGGTGTGGTCTCAGGTACCCGCCAAGGGCTCCAACGTTGACCCTAATGTGGAAAGCTGCGATTCGAGCTCGGTGGATGGAGAGCGCCAATACCGTACTTTTGTCAACATCATGGACGGCAAAAAACCCACCGTACAAATCGTGGACATGGATGGTGACGGCTCTTACAACTCGGTCGGCGACAAGGGCGTCTCCCGCACGAAGGTAGCCAAGGGCCCACACAGCATCATCAAGAAAGACAGGTTCGAGAATGTAGACATTGATGCAAAAAACAATAAAGAGAATCTTGCCGCCATGCCCGAAGAATCCTTGCGCCCCAGCTGGCGCCAGATCCAGTGATATGTAAGACCATCAGGGACAAGAAATGAACAAAAATATCTCTAAGCGACAAAAGGGCTTCACCCTGATCGAGGTGATGATCGTGGTGGCCATCATCGGTATCCTCACCGCCATTGCCGTGCCCAGTTACAACGAGTACATCCGACGCGGACATCGTGCAGAGGCGCGTGCAGGATTGCTGCAAGCAGCGCAGTGGCTGGAGCGTGCTGCGACGGCCACGGGCACGTACCCCCTCGCAGCAGCTTTTCCTGCAGCGCTGAAAAAGATTCCATCAGACCGTTACGACATCACCATTGTCTCGGCAAATGGCAGCACATTCATTCTCACCGCGACCCCCAAGGGTGCGCAAGTGGGCGACAAATGCGGCAATTACACGCTTACCCAGGCTGGCGTACGCGATGCATCACCGCTCACTCAAGGAGCGACCGTCGCTGATTGCTGGGGCAAGTAAAGTCTGCGTTACCATCCCGGGCGCCATGACAACCACTGCGCCCCACCCTATCGACCAAGCGCTTGGGCTCGCCGCCCAGGCGCTTTTTCTTTCCAGCCCCAATCCCCGCGTGGGATGCGTCATCACCGCGCCTGATGGCCGGGTGCTGGGCCAAGGGTTCACGCAGCAAGCGGGGGGGCCGCATGCCGAAGTGATGGCACTGCGCGACGCTGCGGCGGCCGGACAGGATGTGCGTGGCGCCATCGCTTATGTGACGCTTGAGCCCTGCGCCCACCAGGGGCGCACGGGACCGTGTTGCGACGCGCTTGTCGCTGCTGGCATTGGCAAGGTGGTGGCATCGCTTGAAGACCCTAACCCCCTGGTCGCAGGCCAGGGCTTTGCCCGGCTGCGCGCAGCCGGAGTGACCGTGGAGGTGGGGCCGGGTGCTACTGCATCACGGGAGCTGAACATTGGATTTTTCAGCCGCATGGTGCGTGGCACGCCCTGGGTGCGGCTCAAGGTGGCAGCTTCGCTCGATGGGACCACGGCGCTGCACAACGGTGCCAGCCAGTGGATTACATCGCCCGCGGCCCGGGCCGACGGCCATGCCTGGCGAGCGCGCGCCTGTGCGGTGCTGACGGGCATTGGCACCGTGCTGGCAGACAACCCGCGCATGGACGTGCGCGAACTTGCCACACCGCGCCAGCCCCAGGTGGTGGTGGTGGACAGCCGTTTACAAACGCCGCTAGATGCTTCACTTTTCATAGCTGGTCGCGCTTGCACCATATACGCTGCAGGCAATTTTGATACTTACTTTGCAACCCGCAAAGCGGCTTTGGAGGCCCGTGACGCCACAGTAGTGCAATTGCCCGGTGCAGGCGGCCAGGTGGACTTGCCCGCCCTGCTGCACAGCCTGGCCCAGCGCGGCATCAACGAGCTGCATGTCGAGGCGGGGCACCGCCTGAACGGTGCCTTGCTGCGTGCGGGGCTGGTGGATGAGTTGCTGCTCTATCTGGCCCCCCGCCTACTGGGCCCGGGCCGGGGCATGGCCGACCTAGCGCCGCTCAATGACCTTGCGCAGGGGCTGGCACTGGATTTTCATAGCATCGAACAGGTGGGCCCCGATCTGCGCGTGCTCGCCCGGGTGCAAGGGCACGACCAATTCTAAGGCCCGCGTGCGACGCGGCCTGGGCCCAAACCCTGCCACAATCCACGCCATGTTTACAGGAATCATCACCGGCATGGGGCAGATTGCTGCCGTGCAACCCCTTGGCGATACGGCCGCGCATGGCAAACGCCTGGTCATCACCCCTCCTGCGGGCTATCTGGACGATGTCGGTTTGGGCGACAGCATTGCGCTCAATGGCGCCTGCATGACGGTCACCAGCATGGACGCGGCCGCGCCGCAGTTCACCATCGACATCTCGGCCGAGTCTCTGCTCAAGACCACCGGGCTAGACACCCCCGGCCCCATCAACCTGGAAAAGGCCCTGCGCGCCAACGACCGGCTGGGCGGGCACATGGTCTCGGGCCATGTGGACGGCATCGGCAAGGTCACGCACTTCGCCCAGGTGGGCGAGAGCTGGGAACTGCGCGTGCTGGCCCCGCGTGACCTTGCACGCTACCTGGCCTACAAGGGTTCGATCACCATCAACGGCGTAAGCCTGACCGTGAACCGCATCGCCGACCTTGCCGGTGGCTGCGAGGCCAGCATCAACCTGATCCCGCACACCGTGCAGAACACGGCGCTGGGCCACCTGCGCACTGGCTCCAAGGTGAACCTGGAAATCGATCTGATCGCACGCTACGTGGCGCGCATGATGGATGTGCCAGCCCCAGCACAATAACCTGCAGCTTTAGGTGCAATGCAGCCGTGGCCCCTGCCCCGCCATATCAAACTGCATGCGCCCCACGATGGCCGCTTGCGCGAAACCATCGCCATGAAAAGCGCGCAGCACTGCATCCACAGCGCCCGGCGCGCAGCCCACTAACAGGCCGCCGCTGGTTTGCGGATCGGTGAGCAGGGTGCGCTGCCATTCGTGCGCAGTCTCAGGCCAATGCACCTCGGCACCGTAGGCGGCCCAGTTGCGGCCCGATGCACCCGTGGCAAGGCCGTCTTTGGCCCAAGCCACAGCACTGGCAATCAGCGGCAGGCTCGCCAAATCGATGTGAGCAGACAACTGCGAACCTCGGCAGATCTCCAGCAGATGCCCCGCCAGGCCAAAGCCGGTCACATCGGTCATGGCATGCACACCGTCAATCTGCGCCAGTACCACGCCCACACGGTTGAGCTGGGTGGTGTGGCACAGCATTTCGGCATAGCCCTCAGCGTCCAGCACTCCTTTTTTCAAGGCAGCAGAAAGCACGCCCACCCCCAGGGGCTTGCCCAGCACCAGCACATCGCCATCCCGTGCAGCGGCATTGCGGAGTACGCGCTGCGGGTGCACCAGGCCCAGGGCGACCAGGCCGTAGATGGGTTCAAGCACGTCGATGCTGTGTCCCCCTGCGATGGGGATACCGGCCTCGCGGCATACGGCGGCGCCGCCTTCGAGTACGCGGCCTATGATCTCGGGCGCCAGCTTGGCGATGGGCATGCCCACAAGCGCCAGTGCGAGGATGGGCGTGGCACCCATGGCGTAGATGTCGGACAGCGCATTGGTCGCGGCAATGCGGCCAAAGTCATACGGGTCATCAACAATGGGTGTAAAAAAATCCGTGGTTGCCACCAGTGCTTGCTGGTCGTTCAGGCGGTATACAGCGGCGTCGTCACTGGTCTCGGTGCCTACCAGCAGTTCGGGCGGCACCAGGCCCTGCGGTGCGCGTGCCAAAATCTCACGCAGCAAGCCCGGCGCAATTTTGCAGCCACACCCTCCGCCGTGGGCGAACTGGGTGAGCTTGACGGTTTCCTCGATCACGGGTGAGAAGTCATTCATGGTAATGGTCATTGTGCCAGCCATGCCACGGTCTTGCCCTTCTCCACTGGAGTTTTCCCATGAGCCACCGCAGCCCTGCGCGCGTGCAAGACCGACATGCGTTCGACGCACTGATTGACGCCCGCTCTCCGGCCGAATACGCGCTGGACCACTTGCCCGGCGCCATCAATTGCCCGGTGCTCGATGACGAGGAGCGGCGCATCGTGGGCACGCTGTACAAACAGCAAGGCGCCTTCGAGGCACGGCGTGTGGGCGGTGCTATGGTTGCGGCCAACCTGGCGCGCCACCTGCGCGAGCAGTTTGCCGACAAGTCCGCTGCCTGGAAGCCGTTGGTGTACTGCTGGCGCGGCGGCATGCGCAGCGGCTCGATGGTGACCTGGCTGCGCATGGTGGGCTGGGATGCGCAGCAACTGGCCGGGGGCTACAAATCCTGGCGGCGCCATGTGATCGACCGCATTGACGCCCTGGCACCCCAACTGCCACTGCGCGTGCTGTGCGGTCCCACCGGCAGCGCCAAGACGCGGGTGCTGCAGGCCCTGGCCGCACGCGGCGCGCAGATGTTGGACCTGGAGGCCTATGCCCGGCACCGCGGCTCGGTGCTGGGCGCATGGCCCGGCGTGGCGCAACCATCGCAAACGGCGTTCGAGACCTTGCTCGCGCAGGCCCTGGAGCCGCTAGACATGCAACGCCCGATCTTTGTGGAAGCCGAAAGCAGCCGCATCGGCCGTGTGTCGGTACCGCAAGCGCTGGTACAGCGCCTGCGCGCTAGCCCCTGCATTGAAATCCAGGCGACGCCCTCGGTGCGCCTGGAGTTTTTGCTGCGCGACTATGCCAACCTGGGCGACGACCCGGCGGCCCTGGCAACACAGCTGGGTACCCTGCGCGAGTTGCATGGCAGGCAGACCATCGACCGCTGGCAAGCCTGGGCCATGGAGGGCGCACTGGCACCCCTGTTTTCCGAACTGATGGCCTTGCATTACGACCCACTCTACGCACGGTCGCAAAACGCACATTTGTTCCAGTGGCCGCAGCGGCAGACCGTGCAGGCGGCGGATTTGTCGCCCAGCGGCATTGACACGCTGGCAGAGCAGGTGCTGGCCTTGCCTGCAAAAATTGAATAAAAAGTGGCTCTAGCGCTTATCTGTAAAGCGCTATAAGCTATATTTTTTATAGTATGCAAGTGGGAGGGCTCAGACAGGGCCCACACACCTGTGCCATGCCTTACTGCCGCACAAAGTCAATGACGATGGCGCCCAGCTCGCGCTGGCGGTATTCAATGTGCACCGCCTCGCCATAGCGCATCTGCAGTTGCTGCAACAAAGGCAGCGGGTCGTGGTCATTCACGAAGCGCATGGTCTCGCCGGGGTTGAGGGAATCAAGCGCGCCAAAAATGGCCGCATGGCGGAATCGTTTGGCAACGCCGCGTGCGTCAAAGGGATAGATAGCGTCGGGCGAGGTATGGACGTGGTTCATGGTGATGAAGCGGTGGTTTGCGCTAAAGATTCATATTGAATGAATTTAAAGTATACAGCGCGGCCCTGCCATCCACACCATCGCCCCTGTCGCCACAAGGGCGACACGCGGCACGCAAAGCGCGGGCTACACCATGCGGGCCGGTTGCACCCAGGCGTCGAACTGCTCGGCAGTGACATGGCCGCTGGCAATGGCGGCCTCGCGCAGGCTCAACCCCTGCTGGTGCGCTGCCTTGGCGATCTGCGCGGCCTTGTCATAGCCAATATGCGGGTTGAGCGCCGTCACCAGCATGAGTGAGCGTTCCACCAGTTCTGTGATACGCGCACGGTTCGGTACGATGCCCACAGCACAGTGGGCGTTGAAGCTGCGCATGCCATCGGCCAGCAGGCGCACGCTTTGCAGAAAGTTGTGCGCAATCATGGGGCGGAACACGTTCAGCTCAAAGTTGCCAGCTGCCCCTCCCATGTTGATGGCCACGTCGTTGCCCATCACCTGGCAGCACAGCATGGTCAACGCCTCGCATTGCGTAGGGTTGACCTTGCCAGGCATGATGGAGGAGCCCGGTTCGTTCTCGGGGATGGCAATCTCGCCCAGGCCGCTGCGTGGCCCGCTGGCCAGCCAGCGCACATCGTTGGCGATCTTCATCAGGCTGGCAGCCAGCCCCTTGAGTGCACCGTGGGCATGGACCAGGGCGTCGCAGCTGGCCAGGGCCTCGAACTTGTTGGGGGCGGTGACAAAAGGCAGGCCCGTCAGGTCGGCCAGGTCCTGCGCCACAGCCTGCGCATAGCCCGGCGGGGCATTCAGGCCCGTGCCGACGGCTGTGCCCCCGAGCGCCAGTTCGTACAAATGCGGCAACACAGCCCGCACATGCTGCTCGGCATGCTGCAGCTGCGCGGCCCAGCCCGAAATCTCTTGCCCCAGGGTCAGCGGCGTGGCGTCCTGTAAATGCGTGCGGCCAATTTTCACTACGTCGGCGAAAGCCTCGGCTTTGCCAGTCAGGGTGGCGCGCAACATATGCAGGGTCGGCAGCAGTTGGCGCGTGAGCGCATCGACCGCTGCCACATGCATGGCCGTAGGAAAAACGTCGTTGCTCGACTGGCTCCGGTTCACCTCGTCGTTAGGGTGCACGAGCCGCGCCGGGCCTCTGGCGCCACCCAGCATCTCGCTGGCGCGGTTGGCCAGCACCTCGTTCATGTTCATGTTCGTCTGGGTGCCTGAGCCGGTCTGCCAAACGACCAAGGGAAACTCGTCGCCCAGTCCCCCATCGATCACCTCGTCCGCCGCCGCCACGATGGCCGTGGTTTTGGCAGCATCCAGCAAACCCAATGTGTGGTTCACGTAGGCACAGGCGCGCTTGACCTGGGCCAGCGCACGCAGCAGTTCAGGCGCCATGCGCTCGCCCGAAATGGCGAAATGCTCCAGAGAGCGCTGCGTCTGCGCGCCCCATAGGCGCCCGGTTGGCACCTCGATGGGGCCAAAGCTGTCGAACTCGGTACGCAAGGCGGCTTGGGGCATCTTGGGGTCAGACATGGCATCTCCTGTGCAGTGGCGGCCCCCGCAGGATACGCCTTCCGAATACCCGGTGACAGATCCGCGCAAGCCCAGCAGAGGATAATTCGAGGCTTCGCGTAACCTGCTCTTCCCCACGCCATGACGACTATCCGCCAAGCCGACCTGATCGAATCCATTGCCGCCGCACTGCAGTACATCAGCTACTACCACCCGGCCGACTACATCCAGCATCTGGCCCGTGCCTACGAGCGCGAGCAAAGCCCCGCCGCCAAGGATGCAATGGCCCAGATTTTGACCAACAGCAAGATGAGCGCCACGGGCCACCGCCCCATCTGCCAGGACACCGGCATCGTCAACGTGTTCCTCAAGGTCGGCATGGACGTGCGCTGGGAAGGCTTTACCGGCAGCCTGGACGATGCCATCAACGAAGGCGTGCGCCGCGGCTACAACCACGAAGGCAATACGCTGCGCGCCAGCGTGGTGGCCGACCCGCTGTTTGCCCGCAAGAACACCAAGGACAACACCCCCGCAGTGATCTTCACTGAGATCGTGCCGGGCAACACGGTCGATGTGACCGTGGCCGCCAAGGGCGGCGGTTCGGAGAACAAGAGCAAGATGGTCATGCTCAACCCCTCCGATAGCGTGGTGGACTGGGTGCTCAAGACCGTGCCCACCATGGGCGCTGGCTGGTGCCCGCCGGGCATGCTGGGCATCGGCATCGGCGGCACCGCAGAGAAGGCCGTCCTCATGGCCAAGGAAAGCCTGATGGACGACCTGGACATGTATGAACTGCAGGCCAAGGCTGCCAAGGGCGAGAAACTCACCCAAACAGAAGAGCTGCGCCTGGAACTGTTCAACAAGGTCAACGCCCTAGGCATTGGCGCGCAAGGCCTGGGCGGCCTGACCACGGTGCTGGACGTGAAGATCAAGATGTACCCCACGCACGCTGCCAGCAAGCCTGTCGCCATGATCCCCAACTGCGCCGCCACGCGCCACGCGCATTTCGTGATGGACGGCAGCGGCCCGGTCTATATGGACCCACCGAGCCTGGACCTGTGGCCCAACGTGAACTGGGCGCCCGACACGCAAAAGAGCAAGCGCGTTCAGCTTGACACCCTCACGCCCGCCGAGGTGGCCAGCTGGAAGCCCGGAGACACCTTGCTGCTCAACGGCAAAATGCTCACCGGCCGCGATGCCGCGCACAAGCGCATCCAGGACATGCTGGCCAAGGGAGAAAAGCTGCCGGTGGACTTCACCAACCGCGTCATCTATTACGTCGGCCCGGTCGATCCCGTCAATGACGAGGCCGTAGGCCCCGCCGGCCCCACCACCGCCACACGCATGGACGGCTTCACCGAAATGATGCTCAGCGCAACCGGCCTGATCGCCATGATCGGCAAGGCCGAGCGCGGCCCGGTGGCCATAGAAGCCATAAAGAAACACAAATCTGCCTACCTGATGGCCGTTGGAGGAGCGGCCTACCTGGTCTCCAAGGCCATCAAGACCGCCAAGGTCGTGGGCTTTGCCGACCTGGGCATGGAAGCCATCTACGAATTTGATGTGGTGGACATGCCCGTCACCGTGGCCGTGGACGCGGGTGGCACCAGTGCCCACATCACTGGCCCGGCCGAGTGGCAAAAACGCATCGCCACGGGCGAATTCAAAGGTATCGGAGTTTCCGCCACCTGAAGGCGACTCCCCTCCTGCCAGCCACGCCGGCTGGCAGGCACACGCACATGCCCACATCCCAGCAGCCTATCGGTGTTTTCGACAGCGGCGTCGGTGGGCTGAGCGTGCTCCAGGCGCTGCGTGCAGAACTCCCCCACGAACGTTTTGTGTACCTGGCCGACAGCGGCAATGCCCCTTACGGCGAGCGGGGCGACGCCTTTGTGGCCGCGCGCACCCATACCATCACCGACTACTTGCTCCAGCACCACCACATCAAGGCACTGGTGGTGGCCTGTAACACGGCCACGGCCGCAGCCATCCACGAGGCCCGCACGCGCCACCCCACACTACCCGTGGTGGGCGTAGAGCCTGCACTCAAACCTGCTGTCGCGGCCAGCAAAACCGGGCGCATCGGCGTCATCGGCACGCGCGGCACACTGACCAGTGCCAAATTTGCCAAATTGCTGGCGTCGTTGCACGGCCAAGCTGAGTTCATCGTGCAACCCTGTGACGGACTGGCCCATGCCATTGAGCGCAGCACCACTTTGGCCATCCCCGAGACACTCACCACCACGGAAACCCTGGCACTGTGCGCGCGCTATACAGATGCCATGGGCAAATTTGGGGTCCAGCCTGGAGAAATAGACACCTTGGTGCTGGGCTGCACCCATTATGTTTTCGTGCAGGACGACTTGCGCAGCCTGCTCGGCCCATCAGTCCAGCTGATTGCAACCGGCGAGCCGGTGGCACGGCACACGCGACACTTGCTAGATGCAGCCGATATGCTGGCCCGGGCGGCCGAAACGCCCGACTCCGCTGATGCCATTATTCTTTTAACTACGGGCACGCTCGCGCCATTGCAAAACGCGGCACAGCGCTGGCTACAGCTCCCCCCACGCTGCTGTGCAACTGTCGATTTACCAATGGACAAAACTGGGCCTGCCCAATAGCTAGTTGAAATGCACTTCCGTCGCCCATTGGTAGGTGCAAGCAGCTATTCGCTATGGCTGCAATTGAGCGATTCGCACCAAATCCAAGTCTTTTAGAAGCTTGTGCTGTCCCATAAGCGCTCTCCATCCAACTCCAGGTGCGTCAGGTACAGCCGCACATCCAACTCATACTGGTGGTAGCCGGGCTCCATATGCTCGCACAACTGGTAGAACGCCTTGTTGTGTTGCTTTTCGCGCAGGTGGGCCAATTCGTGCACCACGATCATCCGTAAAAATTCGTCCGGCACCTGCTTGAACATCGAGGCAATTCGAATTTCGTGTTTGGCCGCTAGCCGACTCCCTTGCACTCGGGACAGACTGGTATGCAGACCCAGCGCATGCCGCACAACATGGATCTTGCTGTCAAACAGCACCTTGTTCACCACATCGGCATTGCGCAAATGCCGGTTCTTGATCTCAGTGGCGTACTGGTACAAGGCCTTATCGGTTCGCACAGCGTGCGGCTGCGGGTACTTGCGCATCAGCAGCGGTGTCAGTGCACCACGATCCCCGTGCAACAAGTCGCGAACTTGCTCCTGTAGCGAGGAAGGGTATGCACCCAAATAGATCAATTCAGTCTGCATGGCGTGTGCTGCGCGCCCTGGCTGTGGCGCCAGAGCGATTCGTTCAAACGACCATTAATGCAGATGGCGTGGACGGCGGCCGCCTCCACTGCCATGCCCGCCACCGAAACCACCAGGGCCACGCGGAGGCTTGCCGATCTCCAGTGAATTCACCAAGGCATCAAAGCGCTGGCTGAACAGCTTGTCGATCTCAGCCACCACACCACCCAGTTCGGAGCCATCAAAATGACGCTCCATCATGTTAATCACATCTTGCACCAACAGATCGCGCTGTACCTGCATGATGGCCGCAGGCGTCGGCCCCACAAACAGCATGATGAAATCATCGCGTGATTCCGAGCCCTCATCGGCCTCATCTTCGTCAAAGTCCACATCGTAAAAAGTAACCTCAACGGCCGCACCTTGCTCAGCGAGGTCGTTCAGGTTCATGCACATTTCATCCAGAGACTGGCGAAAATCCTCATCCCCGCGCACCGTCCAGCACATCTGAAGCATGTGGCCCTTTGCGTCGAATTGGATGCCTGGCTCTTCCTCGT
>NZ_BAAGQN010000002.1:0-545 GCF_054783455.1 Simplicispira piscis | reverse complement strand
GCGTAACCTGACCATGGACATGGATTTCGAATGGAGCGTTGTAATGTGACATGACTAAATAGTAATGGTGGTGCCCCGAGCCGGGATCGAACCGGCACGCCCCTTTTCAGGAAGCGGCGGATTTTAAGTCCGCAGTGTCTACCAATTTCACCATCGGGGCCTGCCGCTGCACAGCACCGGTGACAGCGTACCCCCGGTTTCGCACATACACAATGCCTCGGCGCGATGCCATGAGCCCTTGCACCAAATAGAAAAGGGAAGCCGAAGCTTCCCTTTTAAAACTGGAGCGGGAAAAGAGTCTCGAACTCTCGACCTCAACCTTGGCAAGGTTGCGCTCTACCAACTGAGCTATTCCCGCATTTAACCTATGTGCACTGTTTAAATACCAAAGTGCTTTTCGGCAAGTCTCATATTATAGCGCAAAAATTCCTTGCCAGAAAAGTTGCAAAAGATTTTTTGAAGACCGCCAAGGCCGATCCCAGAAACAGGAACGCCCCGCTCATTGCTGAGAGGGGCGTTGCTGCGCTGTAAGAGCCTGACGATGA
>NZ_BAAGQN010000001.1:86314-200632 GCF_054783455.1 Simplicispira piscis | reverse complement strand
CACCACCCCCGCGCCAGTGCTGGGTTTGCGTACCGCCAGTTATTGCACTGAAAACGAGGGGACCCCGCCATCGGGCAACTGCGCGCGGGCATAGCGTTTGTCGAGAATGCCTTTGAGCTTTGGGTTCTCGGCCTCGATCAGCGTGAGGGCGTCGTCAATGCGCTTGCCAATGTCGGGCTGCTTGGCGGCATTGCGCAGCGATTCCCATCGTGCACCCTCAGGAACCCAGAAGACGTTGACCTCTTTGTAATAGTCGCGGTCTTCCAGCTCGGCTTCGATGTCGGCAGGATCAGCATCGCCGTAGAAGTATTCGTCGTCTGGGTTGGTGAGACGGGCCGTCAGCTCGGCCCGGCGGGCGGCGAAGGTGTCAGAGATGTATTTGACGAAGATGAGACCGAGCACCAAGTGCTTGTATTCGGCAGCGTCCATGTTGGCGCGCAGCTTGTCGGCGGTGGCCCAGAGGGTTTTTTTTATGTCGTCGAGCATGGGGACTGAGAGAGTGTGGCAGCACAACCCGGCTCAAGAGAGTGGATCGGGCGCATAGAAATCACTCGTCCCATCTTACCGTCACGATCACAGATGGATACAGTTCCTGCGCTCGTTCAACTGTCTTGAAGGCGCAGGGCTTCAAATTGAATGGCAACCTACCTGGCCAACGCTCCCTGGCAACAGCGCTTCACTCGTTTTCTTTGCCGTCGTTCATATTCGACCTGCACATGATCAAAAACGTCGCTCCCAAGGGCATGCTTTTGAAGAGGTCGCACCTGGGGCTTGCTTCGTCTAGACCGTACCGCAGCTCAGTCAATTTCTGATGGTGCACGTCTTCAAAGAAGCTTCAGAAGCCGTGCAACAAGCCGTTCCGCGCTTGTGGTGCATAAACCTGTGCGGCTGTTGGTTAGGAAAAGCGATTTGCAAAACGGCCTGTAAAGCCAGGAACGGTCATCAATCGCAAGCCACGGCTCATTGAGAACCTGATTGGCCCGTCGCCACGCATGGCATTCGGCTTCCCGCTCGTAACCAACTAGCGTAGGCGGAACGTCGCGAAGATAGCAGTATTGGGGGGTAACTCCCACGAGCTTGGCAGCCACATTGGGCCCCAGTTTTTCTCGAAGACGCTCTACTGGAATTTGCAGCCTCCAAGTAGTCGCGATCACCAGCTTGCAGTCGGGAACCTGGCTGAGAACGCTCTCAAACACGGGTAAGCAGCTAAAGTGTTTTGACTCATGGCAATGCTCCGGATGTAGAACACCGTCGAAATCCAGAAACACGATAGGCATTGGGCGACATCCAAGGGAAGACTCCTGATGCGGAGAATTTTCTTACGACGGGATTTGCAATGAGACTAGTTGGTCGTGGTCTTATTGGTCTCATTGGGCGGAAATCGGGAGTATGTCTTCCCGAAAACAACTCCGACCCAAAGCTGACTTTGGTCGCGCGCTTCAAGTGTTGCGCGCTGCACGGGGTGTGACTCAGGAAGACATGCTTTTTGCGACGAGCCGACGGCACATCAGCCGCGTTGAACAAGGCCACCAAGTGCCGAGTATCCGAACCATAGAAGGGTTGGCTGAGAGTTTGCAGATCCATCCTATGACGCTGATCGCGACAGCGTATTGCCAAGGTTTGGAGTCGGCATCGTTCGACGAAATCATCGAGATCGTGAAGGCCGACCTCCAAGCTTTGACCTTAGGTTAGGCGGGGCGAGGTGACTGGGCGGGTTCGACGTCGTTCTGAGTAAGAACACGCAGGCTTTCCATCAGTTCAGCGCCAGTGGGGCCATCCTTACGATGCAGAATCCGGCTCACGATCTCTCTGTCAATAGTGATGCTTAGAAGAGTCATCGCCTCATGCAATGTGCTCATCGCGACATCAAAGCCCTTACTCACTCGCTCGGCGCCGGCCTCCGACAGCAGCAACAAACTGATCGGTAGGGCTGCGCTGCCAGGCCCCCGGTTATCGTCCCAGCCCTTGCCTGCGAGCAAATCCCGCAGTTGCTCTGAGACCAGTAGCAGATGCTGATCATCTAGAGCATCAGGTAAGACTGATTTCCACCCTCGCGAGTTGATGAGGCCTGCCAGTTCAGGCTCTCCAAATGTTCCAAGAGTAGTTTTTTCCACACGCAGCATATTGGTTGTTCGAGAAATGTGAGACTATTTGGTCCCATTCGGAACCGGGGAGCGCGAAGATAACCGAGCTCCAAGGCGTTATTTCGCTCGTAGCGTTGCCACTGGCGAATGGAATGCATCCGGTTGCCCCGCTGCATAACTTTGGCAACCATTCAGTTGCTTTCCAGGAATCCGTGAAAATTGAAAAGCCGTCTGGATTTCACTCGCTTGGCAGAACTTGATCGGCAGTTTTGCGAATTCGCGAAGCTGCATCGCGATGTCACACCGAGGTGCGGCTGGGTGAAGACCATCCGCCTCGCCCTAGGCATGAGTTCAACGGCCCTTGGGACACGTACCGGAATGACGGCCCAAGGCGTGCGCAAGCTGGAACAGGCAGAAGCAAATCAAAGTATCTCTTTGAAAACGCTGGCCAAGCTCGCCGATGGCTTGGACTGCGAGGTGCGTTACATACTCCTTCCCCGAAGCAGTTTGCTCGACCAGGTTCTCAAACAGTCGAGAGAAATCCACGGCACCCAGTTGCCGACCTCTATCAATGGCACTACTGAAATGCTGCTGGACACGAAGGATCTCGGTGCACTCTCAGCGCTGTTTGCTAATGTGAATAAGCGTGGGTTCTGGTTGTAGGCTTCTGTCCAGGCTGGAGTTTTTTTCAGCACAAACTCTCTCACACTCCCTTGTAGGCCCGCAGGACGGCGTGGGCTGTCTGAGCAGCATAGGTTTTCAATGCTGGAAGCAAGTTATTCACAATCGCTGGGCCGCGAATAGTTATCCACAATGAGTTACTGAAAATTCACTCAGAGAGAGACGCGACCAGTGGTCAGGACCAGTGGTCATACTGTGAGCGGTACTGGACTACCTGGTCGAAAGAACTGGATTACGCATCGACGGGATGGTGGTGAGCTGGACCATCGGCACGAGTCCGGATGCAGAGCTGGTCAACACCATGCTGGATGCAGCCATCGAGACCGTCACAGAGACAAGCGATCGACCAGTGGTCCACTCAGACCGCGGAGGTCACTACCGCTGGCCTGGCTGGCTATCCAGAATGAGCGAGGCCAAGCTCACCCGCTCGATGTCCCGCAAGGCCTGCTCGCCTGACAACGCAGCGTGCGAGGGCTTCTTCGGTCGGTTGAAGAATGAACTGTTCTATCCTCGGGACTGGAAGAGCGTCACAGTTGAGCAGTTCATTGAGGTGCTCGACGACTACATCCGTTGGTACAACGAGAAGCGGATCAAGATCTCCCTGGGGGCCCTCAGCCCGATCGAATACCGGGTGAGCCTTGGACTTGCGGCATAAAACCAGTCCAAATTTTTATCCGCACCCCCACACTGTCAAGATTCAATCGGCGCCAACAAAGTAGGTCCAACTTCGGGGGGGGCAATTCAAACCTGGGGCGATTCAAGCCGATGCTCACGACAACGCCCAAACTGATTCGCGCCTGCTATTGGCTTTCGCGCCGTTCGGTCCGATGTAGAAAGCGGCATTGCGCCATCGCTAGGGAAAATCTTCACGAATCGGTTCTGACTGTGTCAGGTTGATGCCTGAACTAAAACAGCACGGACGTTGAGCAGTTACGCGCGTGCAGCGAGCTCTGCGAGCTCTGCCCGGGGGCTATTCACCCCCCGATCCAGTGGCATCACGCCCCTTGCACGCGCACCTGTCCCATGCAGGACATCAGCTTGTGCCTTGCCAATTACAGATTGCCCAGCGCAAACAGCGTGACGATCTGCGCCGTGTTCTTCTTGAGCCCCCGGTAGCGCACCTTCACATATCCAAACTGTTGCTTGATTGCCCTGAACGGGTGTTCCACCTTGGCCCGGATGCTGGCCTTGGTGCGCTCCAATTGGGCGATCAACGCCTCCAGCGGCTTGTCCTTGTCCAAAGACCGGCGCAAGCTTGGGCTCAGGGCCACATGCCAGTGCACGGTTGGTTTGGCATCAGGTCGCTTGTCCACCCCTTGGTAGCCCGCGTCGCCACGGACCTGCAGCAGTGCATTGACCGTGGCAAGGATCAGATCAGCCAGCTTGTGGCGCTCCAGCAGATGCCTAAAGGGCAGGATGCTCGATTCGCTGGGGATGTACTCGTCCCAATGGGACAGGCCTGCAAAGCCGCGAAAGGCTGGCACATCGTGCAGGGCTTCTTGCATCGCTGGATCGCTGAACTTGAACCATTGCTGCATGAAATGGATGCGCAGCAGGGTCTGCACTGCAAAGGGCTGCTGGCCCCGGCGCCCGCTCTCGGGGGCGTAGGAATCTATCAGCGAGACCAGTTCTGTCCAGGGCATCACCACTTCCATCGCATCAAGGAATTCACGCTTGCGCGTGCGCTTGGTGGTGTTGTTCAGGCCCAGACTGCTTTGCTTCATGTGCTTATTGTCTGGGCTTTGCCCATGTTCAAGCACGTCACGCGGGGATTCGTGCAGATGGCATGGACGTCTCCACCTACACCCCGTTGGCGCCGTCGGCCTGTGACCCGATACAAGGTGGGGCCTGGCGGTAACGGCATCAAAGTGCCAAAGTGGAAGTTCGTCGCAACCACCTTTGAACCGGAGGCCCCACCATGCAATTTACTGCAACGCTGCCAGTCATCGGATTGGATATTGCCAAGCACGTGTTCCAGCTGCACGTCGTGGATGCCGAGACAGGCGAGGTCACCCGGCACAAGCTCAGGCGTGATCGAGTAACCACATTCTTTGCCAATCGTCAGAAGTCGCTCGTCGCGATGGAGGCTTGTGGCGGTGCGCACCACTGGGCCAGAACGCTGCAGACGCTGGGACATGAGGTCAAGCTGCTGCCCGCCAAGCATGTTCGTGCCTTTGTGCTGCGCGACAAGACTGACGCCCGTGATGCCCAGGCCATCTGGGTAGCGGCCCAGCAACCTCACATCAAGGCCGTACCTGTCAAGAACGAGCAGCAGCAAGCCTGTCTGACACTGCACCGCATGCGCGCTCAGCTCATGAAGGTGCGCATCATGCAAACCAACGCGCTGCGCGGGTTGCTCTACGAGTTCGGAATCGTGCTGCCTGAGGGGCACCGGGCATTGCTCAAGCTCGTTCAGGACGCACTGGCCAAAGCCCAGGAACAGCGGCTGCCAGAAGTGGTGGTCGTCAGCATTCAGGATCAACTGCGTCGTATCGACAGCCTGCAGTGCGATATCGATCAGCTGGACAAACGGCTGGCCTCGATGGTCAAGCAAAACCAGCACATGCTGGCACTGCAAGCCATACCGGGCATCGGTCCGTTGACGGCGACAGCCTTGGTATCTACTGCAACCGACCTGTCCAGCTTCGAGTCCGGCAGGCAATTCGCTGCCTGGTTGGGTCTGACGCCCCGACAGACTGGCACCGGAGGGAAGACCCGGCAGTTGGGGATCTCCAAACGCGGAGACCCTTATGTGAGGACCATGCTGATGCACGGCGCTCGCGCCGTGATTGCCAGGAGTCAGCGAAGCGGCTGGATCGAGAGACTGTTACTGCGCCGCCCATACAGCGTGGTGGTCGCGGCGCTGGCCAACAAGCTGGCCCGAACAGTCTGGGCAGTCCTGGTCAAAGGCAAGGCCTTTGACCAGCTGAAATGGAATCCGGTCGACCTCGCCGCAGCCTGAGACCACCACAATGAACTGAGAACACCAAACGCCAGGAAACCGTTTTGAAGGAGAGCACGCAAGAAGCTTGTGTGATGGGTCAACAGGTCAAACCGGGGTGGGGGCAATCCGATAGGAATACAGGGCATCAAGCCCGATGTGCAGACAGGAGCCTCACCCGCGAATGCCATCATGGCCAGCAGGACGAACACCCTGCACCGACAGGCCGTATGTAAGACTGCAAACCCTTCAGACCTTCACGCCGCCGAATCTTGCTCTTCTGGAGACGTCCATGTAAGACGTCCATGTAAGCATCCCTAGCAACAGATACCATTGTACAAAGTACTTGATGAACTGCCGCAGGAGATTTTTCATCGAATACTGTTGACGTCTTCTATAACGCCGTGCGGCATCGCCATGGCCACGCAGCACGCCACGCCCGCCACACACAGCAGCAGCTGCGCGTGCACCGGGCGCAGGCCAAACGGGCGGCTGCGGTCCAACGCCACAGGCGCGGGAGCCGCCGCTGCGCCGCCGGGCGATGCAGGCACCGCCGACGCATCCAGCAACACCATCGGCGCCCGCTGGCGCATGCGCAGCGCCAACAGCAGCATGCCCACGCCGCACACCAGCCCCATCAGCACATAGGTGTGGCGCCAGCCAATGGCTTCGATGCCGTGCTGCACGATGGGCGGCCACAGCGCACCGGCGATGTAGTTGCCGCTGGCACAAATCGCCACCGCAATGCCACGCCGCCGGTTCCACCACAGCGCCGTGTCGGCCAGCAGCGGCGCAAACGTGGCCGACGCACCAATCAACCCCATCAACCCGTGGGCCAGCCCAAACCCCCAAATGCTGCCCGACAGCCCCGCCCACACAAAGCCACCGCACACCCCCACCGCCCCCACGCACAGCACCGGCATCAGCCCATGCCGGTCGGCCATGCGCCCCGTCCACAGCCCGCCAATCCCCAGGCACACCATCATCAGCGTGTAGGGCAGCGACGCATCCGCGCGGCCCACGCCAAACTCGGCCTGCACGGCGGGCAGCACGACTGACACAACGTACATGCTGCTGTTGCCCAGCACGACCAGGCCTAGGGTGATCAGCAGACGCCAGGCGGCTTGACGGGAGTCGATGAGGGATGCGGGGGCGGGGGTGTTTGGCATGCGGGGCAATTTAACTGAAGGGGCGGCAAGGCCGGGCGCGGCGCGGCTGCCGGGTGCGGGCTGGTGCAGTGCTTCGTATCGATTGATATGGTTTTGATAGCTTCTAGCGCTTGCTGGATAAGTGTTAGAAACCAATTTAGCTTAAACCTATGGCTGGTGCGGCACCTCAAGCCACCGCCCCGCGCGGGCTCGCTTTATGCACTCGCCTTGATTTCCAAAGGTTGCGCCCCGCCACCACACACCCTACAGTGCGTTAACAAATGCATACATAAATAGACAAGCAAGGGGAGGCAGCAGGCGGCATGGCGACATTGATACCGGCAATAGGTTCGTCCGCATTCGATTCCACGGGCGAGCGACGCCTGGCCGAGCGGCTGGAGCAAATGCTCGATGCCGACTACCTGTTGTGGCACAACGTGCCCATCGGCCCCAAGCAAACCCACCCCGACTTTGTGGTGCTGCACGCCCGCAGGGGTTTGCTGGTGCTGGAGACCAAAGACTGGCGCCTGCAAACCGTGCAAGACGCCACCCGGCAGGCGTGGACCATTCTGGACAACGGGCGCCCCAAAGTCGTCATCAACCCCCTGGCCCAAGCCCGCCACTGCGCCATCCAGGTGGTCAACGCGCTAGAGCGCGACCCGCAGCTCGTGCATGCCGAAGGGCTGCACAAGGGCAAGCTGGCGTTTCCGTGGGGGCACGGCGTGGTGTTCACCCGCATCACCCGCAAAGAGTTTGAAACCTCGGGCCTGGCCGAAACCATCGACCCGCATTACGTCATCTGCCAAGACGAAATGCTCGAACACGCCGACCCGGAGGAGTTTCAGCAGCGGCTGTGGAACATGTTTGCCCACCGCTTTGGCGGCGCCATCACCCTGCCGCAGCTCGACCGGGTGCGCTGGATCATGTTCCCCCAGGTGCGCGTGCAAACCCAGGGCACCCTGTTTGACGACAACGATGCCGACGCCCAGCTGCCCGACATCATGCGCGTGATGGACCTGCAGCAAGAGCAACTGGCGCGCAGCCTGGGCGACGGCCACCGCGTCATCCACGGCGTGGCGGGCTCGGGCAAGACCATGATCCTCGGCTACCGCGCCGAATACCTGGCCAAGGCCAGCACCCCGGCCAGCAAACCCATCCTCATCCTCTGCTTTAACGAGCCACTGGGCGTGAAGCTGGCCAGCGTGATGGACGCCAAAGGCCTGAGCGACCGCGTGCATGTGCGGCACTTTCATAGCTGGTGCCACCGCCAGCTCACCACCTATGGGCAGGCGCTCCCACCGCAAGGCCGCGGCTTTTATGAAGGCCTGGTAGGCAACGTCATCCGCGCCGTAGAGCGCAGCCAAATCCCCGGCGGCCAATACCAGGCGGTGATGATCGACGAAGGCCACGACTTCGCGCCCGAATGGCTCAAGCTCATCACCCAAATGGTGGACCCCGCCACCAACAGCCTGCTGGTGCTGTATGACGACGCGCAAAGCATTTACGAACGCGCACGCAGCAAACAGTTCAGCTTCAAAAGCGTGGGCATCCAGGCCCAAGGGCGCACCACCATCCTGAAGATCAACTACCGCAACACGCGGCAGATTCTGCAGACCGCCAGCCTGGTCGCCGCAGACCTGCTGACCGCAGACGACAAAGACGACGACGGCATCCCACTGCTCAAGCCCGTGAGCTGCGGGCGCGAGGGTCAAGCCCCCGTCATCATCAAACTGCCCACCCTGCGCGACGAAGCCTTTGCCATTGCCGACCACCTGGCCAGCGCCCACAAAGAAGGCTTTGCCTGGGGCGACATGGCCGTGCTGTGTGCCGACTGGAAAACCATGGACCTGTGCGCCAGCGCCCTGGCCCAACGCAAGCTGCCGCACCGCGTGCGCAAGAAGAGTGGTGAATACCGGCCCGGTGCGGATGCGATTCAGGTGATGACCATGAAGGTCAGCAAAGGCTTGGAATTCCCCGTGGTGGCACTACCCGGCGTGGGGCATATGCCTGCTGTCGGGGAGGATGAGAAAGAAGCGGCGCGGGTGTTTTATGTGGCGGCTACGCGGGCTACTCAGAGGTTGATGGTTACGGTAAGTGGAAAGAGTGGTTTTGGAGAACGGCTGGGATCATTAACAGTCTCAGACATGAACCACTAACACAAGGGGAAGTACGCACACCTGCCCACAGGCTACGCGCAAAACTAGCTGTTTCGCCTACCAGCAACCAGCGACAGGTTGATGCTATCAACGCGAAGTTGAACGCCCCTAACAAGGCGTTTGCAATCTACTCAATTTCACTTTATCAAAAACTATTTTCAGGGAGCCCCTATGCAGATTAAAGAAGCCATCATCCATCAACTTATCAAGGCGAAGGAAACCCAAGGCGATGGCTCAGTGCAGGTACAACCCAGAACATCACGATTGGCATCCGATGCATTCTTGGAAGCCACGGTGCAGACTCTGCTGGAAACTTACAGTGAGAGCATCAGTGGCTATGGCTCACTGGGCACAGACGCGAATTTGCATAGATTCCCGGTTCTGTTGCGCACCTACTTGAACGCACCGACAAATACTCCGCAAGCATTTATTGACTTCACTAGCAACAGCCTCAACCTGATTGCTGAAAATATGAAGAAGGAGTTTTTTGCCACGGGTGGCTACGTACTTTTTCTGCGTTACGTTAATTTGGGTGACGATTGGCTGATGGTTGTCGTACTCAAACTGAAGGATGGTGCAGGGGTCGACCCGATCACCATGGATCTGCAAAGAACCCTCACTCTGGACATAAGCAAGCTGCATGAGGCGGCTCGGGTAAATTTGACAAAGTGGGGCGCCGATACACAGCCTTATCTCTCTTTTGTAAAACCCAGAGGCAGCAAGGTTTCGGACTATTTCCGTGATGCATTGGCATGCCTCAATTTCACTGAATCCAAACACCACACGGACCAAGTCATCCAGGCACTAGGGGCATTCATCACAGCCAGGCCCGATATTCCCGCTGAGGAAAAGAGCGCCCGTCTCATCGATGCCCGACAGAAGTTATACGACTGCTTTGTCGCCAACCCCAAAGAAGTTGTTCTGGCCACCATTTCGGCTAGCGTCATGCCATCAGACCCAACAGCCTTTACGGCTTTCATTCGCACGGGGCCCTCGGCAGCCGACTACCAGATCAATGATTCCTTCAAACCGGATCGATCCACCTACAGTCGTATAAAACGGTTGCGTGGGAAAATGGGGTCTGTAACTGTGTCATTTGATGTAGACGATGTACGCGCTCAGCGCGTGCGCTACGACTCAACGACCAATACTTTGGTGTTGACACAGCCGTCTCGTGACTTGATCACTGAAATCCAAAAGTATGACCCCCTCGCCGTTGCCCCAGTCCAAGCATGACCTAGCCTTGTGGCTAGTCTCTGTTTTGACTGGCCAAAGCAAGCAAGGCAGTAGCGTAGTCACCGGGACTTTACCCGTTGACTTTGATTTTGATGCGGTAGACCAGGCACTGGATACCCATGGCATTGCGGGGGTATGTGACTCGTCCACAAGGCGCATTGAGTTTCATCCATCGTGGGCAAATGTTTATGCTTCTATGGACGAGTTGCTCGCAGTGCCGGGCAACTTGGGCCTAGCACCGACGGTATTTACGCTACTTGATTCAAATTGCACGTATCGTGCCGGCGACATAGAGCCTGTCGAAGTTACGCAATATTTGCATGCATGCAAGCTGTACAAGCTGATGCAGTCAGTAGCCGATCTGCAAGCCGACGGCCAGAATCGCATGGTCTTCCTGCAAAGGCACGATGCCAAGTTGGCGATATCGCTTCGCTATGACAAAGCGCAGCTATTGACTCTTAACGACTTAGATGAATTTGCCAGCACCTTTGTGGATTCAACGCATCACAAAGACCAGAAGCGAACAATCATCAGGACATCGTTAATTGACCTTTTTAAGAGTGAGTCGGCCATCGACTTTGGACAACTCCTGCAGAAATTCGAAGACTTCATGGAACGGGTGCGCAACGCGTATGCCATGTACGTCGCTGAATTCACATTCGAAAAAATTAAAGCAGAAGTCGAAAAAGACAACCTTGACTCAACGATCAAGCTTCAGAAAACAATTACGGACATTCAGAATCAGCTTTTGGCCTTTCCGGTGGCCGTTTTTTTGGCTGGGGTTCAGATGAGTTCCGAGCCAGCGTTAACAATAAAAAATGTCGTTGTCTGGTTGGGCTGCATCGTCTTCGTGGGTGTTACCTTAGTGTTGATTTCTAATCAACGCTACACCATTTCCGCAATCGCCCGTGAGGTGAAATTGCGCTACTCAAAGATCGAAAAGCTTCCAGCGGAAACGAGAACTCCATTTCAACAGGCACTGACTGATCTGCAATCACACATAAAGAGGCAAGGAGCAATATTGAATTGGTTGTTTTGCTTTGTTTGCGTTTCTGCACTACTGTCTACAGGACTCCTGTTTTGGTACTCCAAGCCGACCCTACGCGAGTATTTTTCCGAGTCACCAGTCGCCGTTATGAACGTGGACCAACAGACTAAAAAATCTGAACAGCCGCTGGCGCCCGCTTCTGGCACAAAACCAATCAATTAGGGATGGGGAGCAGGCTCGATTAGTGACTTGCCAACTCAGGCTCGCGCTTTACTTGCTTCACGCACAATCCGGCGAAGTTCCCCACGATGGCCGGTGGCCTTTTTGAAGATGCGCACCCACAGCTCGGTCTCGCTGGCATGGTTGGCCTGCAGCCATGCGTGGAGCTGCTCTGGCGTGTCAAAGGTGTGGCGTGCGGTATTGCTCATGTATTGATAGCTTCTTGCGCTTATTCCATATGCGCTGGCGGCCTATTTGGCACACAACTCGTAGCCAACACTCCGCCCCCCACCCTCCAGCCTGCGCAGCACGCCGCGCTCCAACAAGTCGTTGATATCGCGCAGCGCCGTATCCGCAGAGCATTTGCCCATCGCCGCCCACTTGGCGTTGGTCAGCTTGCCTTCCATGCCGTCCAGCACCCGGTTCAGCACCAGCGTTTGCCGCGCATTCATGGGTGTGCCTGCCCAGCGCTGCCAGAACTGGGCTTTGTCCAGCACGCCCGCCAGCGTGGCGTCTGCGCCCTGCACGGCGCGCAGCAGGCAGCCCAGAAACCAGTGCAGCCACGGGGTGACGTCTAGCGGGCCTTTTTGGATGGCCTCCAGCTGGTGGTAATAGTCTTTGCGCTCGCGTTGTATCTGGGCGCTGAAGCTGTAGAAGCGTTGATGTGTTCCCTCCGCGCGCGCCAGGGCCATGTCGCCAACGGCGCGGCTCAGGCGGCCGTTGCCGTCGTCAAAAGGGTGCAGGGTGACCAGCCACAGGTGGGCCAGGCCGGCTTTGATGATGGCGTCGCCCGCTGGGGCGGCTTCAAACCAGTCAAAAAACGCCTGGGTTTGCGCGGGCAGGGTGGCGGCGGGCGGGGCTTCAAAGTGCACCTTCTCCCTGCCCACGGGGCCGGACACCGCTTGCATGGGACCGCTGGCGTCGGTGCGCCACGCGGCCACGGTGATGCGCGTGCGCCCGCTGTAGCCGGTGGGGAACAGCGCCGCATGCCAGCCAAACAGGCGCTCGGGGGTCAGGGGCTGGCTAAAGTTGCGGGTGGCGTCCAGCACCACGTCCACCACGCCGTCCACATGCCGGTCGCTGGGGGCCAGGGCTCCTATGTTGAGGCCCAGCTTGCGGGCCACGGAGGAGCGCACGGCGTCCAGGTCCAGCCGCTCGCCTTCAATGGCGCTGGTGGTGATGACTTCTTGTGTGAGCACTTGCAGGGTGGCCTGGTCGCGCTGCGGCAGCCCCAACTCTGCCATGCGCCCGGCCAGCATGCCCTGCGCGCGGTGCACCTGCGCCAGTGACGCGGCCAGTGCTGCAGCATCAAAAGCAAGGTGCGGCCAATCGGGCCATTGCTAGAGGTAGCGGGGTGTGCGGGTGGGGCGGTGGTGGCGCATGCGGCGATTACGCAAACTATTCGCCGCTTAATGTGCGGTGAATACCGCCGCAATGCGGCTCAAACGCGGATGCGCAAACCAATTTTGCTACGCTTTCGATAGCTTTTAGCGCTTATTTTTATTGCGCCAGAGGCCGATTTGACCTCAAACATTCGCCGCATCTGTCTCCGCTGCGATGTGATCAAGCAGGCTATCCACGCGGTGGTGACGCATGCGCAGGATGAGGTACTGACCGTGATTGCGCATGCCGTGGCCGACCGTGTACCTGAGCCGGGCCACGCTGCCGTGCAGGCTGTGATCGTAGATGAACACCAGTGTCTCGCACTCGTTCTTGGGGGCATTGTCCGAGAGTTGCTCGAACTGTGGCGAGTGCGGCGACACTGGGCCACATTGCCAAACATACGGTCCACCATCTGATCCGTATTTCCTGCGATGCGGCTGAGAGGAACGTGTTTGACGCCTCCAACGCCGCCCCGCCCAAGTCCCCTCACCAATCCCACAGGAGCCCCTCATGACCACCGCTATGTACACCCACTCCGTCCCCGTCTTCAAGCAGATGCTGACGGCCTTGAAAACCATTCTTGCGCAGGCCAGCGAACACGCCACCGCCAAGTCCATCGAGCCCGATGCCCTCTTGCAGGCACGGCTGGCGCCCGATATGTTTCCGCTGCTCAAGCAGGTGCAGATTGCCGCTGATTTTTCGCGGGGCGTTGCGGCGCGGCTGGCGGGTGTCGACGTGCCCAAGTTCGAGGGCAACGAGAAAAGTTTTGCCGACCTGGATGTGCTGCTGGCGCAGACGCTGGCCTTTTTGGACAGCGTGAACGCAGCCCAGTTCGAAGGCAAGGAAAGCTTTGAAATCGTCTTGCGCCCCGGCACGCCCAAAGAGAAAAAGCTCACGGGGCAAACGTATCTGGCCAACTACGGCTTGCCGCAGTTTTTCTTTCACGTGACGACCGCCTACGACATCCTGCGCCACAACGGTTTGCCCATTGGCAAGCGCGACTTCATGGGCGCTTACTGATCTGGGCTTGTTCTGCGCCGCTCCCTGAGCAGCGTTGCGCAGGGCCTCTGGCGTTCGCCGAGCAGAAGGCCCAGAAGACCCACAAGGTCGGGAATGCAGGTTGAGAATCTTTTTGATAGCTGCTTGCGTTTGCTGCATAAGCGCTAGAGGCCTATTGGGCTTATCAATTGACAGGATCTGCCCGCCCTACACCACCAGCCGCGAGTGCCCAATCCCCCCGCCTTTCTCCACCCGGATCTGCGCGGGGATGCGCTCTTTCAGCGCCTCGACGTGGCTGATGATGCCGATCATCTTGCCGCTGGCGTTCAGTGAATCCAGCGCCGTCAGCGCAATCTCCAGCGTGTCGCCGTCGAGCGAGCCAAAACCCTCGTCGAGAAAGAGTGAGTCGATCGACGTTTTGTGGCTCACCAAGTCCGACAGCGCCAGGGCCAGCGCCAGGCTGACCAAGAAGCCTTCGCCGCCCGAGAGGGTGCGCGTGTCGCGGGCGGCGTCGCCTTGCCAGGCGTCGACGATTTCCAGCTCCAGCTCGCCGGTGGATTTGCGGCGCAGCAGGTAGCGGCCGTGCAGCCGCGCCAGGTGCTGGTTGGCCAGTTGCAGCAGGTGGTCGAGCGTGAGGCCCTGCGCAAACTTGCGAAACTTGTCGCCCTTGGCCGAGCCGATGAGGCCGTCCAGCCGCTGCCACAGGTCGGACTCGGCGGTTTGGTGGGTGATCTGCGCCATCAGCGCTTGCTGCTGGGTGCGCAGTTGGTCATCGTTGGCGAGCAGGGCGCGGTGGGCACCGATTTGTTCGCTGAAGGCGCTGCGCTGCGCTTGCAGGTCGGCCAGGCGCGCGTTGAGTTCATCGAGCGTTGGCGGTGCTTGGGGTTCTTGCCCAGCTTCGTGATCCGGTGCCATGGCGGTCTGCGCTGGCCTGCTGGCTTGCAACTGCGCGTGTTTGGCCTGCGCCGCTTCGTGCAAGGCGCTGGCGCGTTGTTCGGCGGTGGTCAGGTGGTGCTTCACGGCCGATAGGCGCTGGCGCTCGGGCTCGGGCAGCAGCGCGGCTTCAAACGCGGCCTGGTCGGCGAAGGGGCTGGCTTGCAAGGCCTTTTGCCAGGCCTGCGCAGCGGCGTTCAACGCGGTGGTTTGCTCGGCCTGTGTGGTGTGGGCCTGGGTGCGCTGCCCGTCCAGCGCGGCCAGGGTTTTGGCGAGCTGGTCGATGGCTTGCACGCTGGTGGCCAAGGCGGCGGGCACATCGGCATCGTCAATGTCATCCAGCGCTTGAAGGTGTTCGGCCCGGTCGCCCAGGCTGGCCTGCAACGCCGCCCAGCGCTGCGCCCACGCCTCTGCCTGGGTGTGTGCGGCCGCTTGCTGTGCCTGCTGGCGGGTGAGGGACTGGGCCAGCGTTTGCATCTGCGCTTGTGTGCGCTGCCAGTGTTGCCATTCGGCATCGCGTGCGTCCAGCCACGGCGCGGGGTCGGCGGGCAGGGTGTGACCGGCGTCGCTCAATGCGGTTTGCAGGGCGGTTTCGAGCGCTGCGGTTTCCACCTGCGTGGTGGCGATGGTGTGCAGCAACGTGGCCTGGCGCGCCTGCGCATCTTGGGTGGCTTGCTTGAGCAGGGCGAGCTGGTGGTTGGCCGCTTGTACGGCCTGCGCGCACTGGTTGAACGCCGCTTGCGCCTGCTGTGCGCGTTGTTCGCCTGCCTCGGCCGCCTGCAGGTCGGTGCCGCGCTGTGCCAACGTGGCGGCGGCGGTGTGTTGCCCGGTGGAGAGTATGTCGGCGTGTTGCCAGTCGTCTGCGGTGGGGGCATCGCTGACTTGACCGATGGCCGTTGCCCACTGCGTTTGCCACTGGCCCGTCAGCTCTGCGGTTTTTGTGTGTTGGCGCTGGCATTCTTCCAATTGGGTTTTGCTGCCTTCGACCTTGGCCGCAATCGCCTGGCCGTGGGCGATCAACTCATCCAGCGCGGCTTGTTTTTGCCGCAGTGCGGCTTCGGTGGCCGATATGTCCAGCGCCTCATACGCCGCAATCGCCGGGTGCTCGACCGCACCACACAGCGGGCAGGCCTCGCCGGGCTGCAGGGCGTGGCGGTGTTGGTCCAGGCTTTGGATGCGGCGCTCTTGTGCCAGCAGTTTTTCTTTGTCTGCCACCTGTTCTTTGAGTGCCTTGTGCTGCGCGCGCAAGTCTTGCCGTGTGGCCTCGTGCTGGGTGACGGCTGCTTGCAGCGTTTGCAGTTGCGCGGCCAACGTGTTGTGCTGCGCGGCCAGTTCGCGGCGCTGTTGGCCCAGTTGGGTGATGTGCTTCCACCCGCTGACCTCGCCCTGCGCGGCCTGCCAGCGCGCACGCAATGCCGTCAGCGTGTAGCCACCCAGTCGCTGGGCTTGTTCGGTGTGCGCCGCTTGCAGCGCGGCTTGTGATTCGGCCTGCGCCTGCAGGGCGGCATCGACCACGGCGGTTTGGCGGCTGATGTGTTCGGTGCGCTGGGTGATGTCGGCTTGCAGCGTCGCCAAAGCCGTTTGCAACTCTGCCGCGCTGGTATGCAGCTTGTGGCGCTGCGCAAACTGTTGGCGCCAGCCACCCAGGCGCTCGCCCAGCGCAGCGTGCTGCGGGTGCGCGGCGCAAAAGTCTGCGTGGCGCTGGTGTTCGGCCTGGGTGTGGGCCAGTTGCGTGTCTGCCGCCACCGTCATGCGCTGGGCCAGCGTGTGTGCGAGGTGGTGCTGCTGAACGTGTGCGGCAGCGGTTTGCTGGTGCTGCGCTTGCAGATCGCTCAGCAGACGGTCGGTGGCAGCGCAGGCAGCGTGGGCTTGCTGCAGCGCAGTGTGGGGCGCTTGCAGGGCTTGGGCGGGTTCGCTGTCAGCCAGGCGCTGCAGATCGGGTGCGGCAGCTTGCAGGGCGGCCATGGCGGCGGTTTGCGCCGCCTCGGTGGCCTGCAGGTCTTGCGCGCTTTGCGCCAGGTTCAGGTGCCATTGGCGCTCTGCCTGCACCGTGTCGTGCGCCTGTTGCACGGCGCCCAGGTTGCGCACCCATTGGTCAACGTCGGCCCCCATGGCTTCGCGCTGCTCGGCGGGCAGCAGCGCTGCGCCATCGGCGCGGGCTTTGAGTTGGTCGAGCTGCTGTTGGGCATCGCGTGCGCGCTCGAACACCGTGCGCGAGATGTCGCCATAAATCTCGGTGCCGGTGAGTTCTTCGAGCAGCTCGGCGCGGTCGTTGGCGCTGGCGTTCAAAAACGCGGCAAACCCGCCCTGCGCCAGCAACATCGATCGGGTGAAGCGTGCAAAGTCCAACCCGGTGATCTCGGCCACGCGTTTGAGCTTGTCGTTGCTCTGGCTGCTGACGATGGTGCCCAGGCCGGTGGCGGCGTCCACGCGGGCCAGCTCGACCTTGGGGTTTTGCAGATCGCCTTCAGGCTTGTCGCGTGCGCGGCGCTGGCTCCAGAACGCGCGGTACACGGCACCCTTCACTTCAAACTCCACCTCGGCCAGGCAGTCGGCGGTGTGGCGCGTCATGATGTCGTTGGCCGATTTGCTCACGCTTTTGAGGCGCGGTGTCTCGTGGTACAGCGCCAGGCAAATCGCGTCGAGCAGCGTCGATTTGCCCGCGCCCGTGGGGCCGGTGATGGCAAACAGGCTGTTGTCGGTGAACGGTGATTGCGTGAAGTCAATCGCCCACTCGCCTTGGAGCGAGTTCAGGTTTTTCAGGCGCAGCTTCAATATCTTCATGCGGCCACCTCGGTCAGGCTGGTGACGACTTCGCGAAAGCGCGCTTCAAGTGCCTGCTGCAGCTCGGGCGCCAGGTCTTCGAGCGCCAGGCGGCGGGCAAACACGTCGCCCGGGCTCAGCTCCTCCAGCGTGGCCAGCGCTTCGGCCGCCAGGGTGGCCGCCGCGTTGGCACGCTGGCGGCGCACGCGCAGCACCTCCACCGGCAGCCCTTG
Source organism: Simplicispira piscis (assembly GCF_054783455.1). Lineage (NCBI taxonomy): Bacteria > Pseudomonadati > Pseudomonadota > Betaproteobacteria > Burkholderiales > Comamonadaceae > Simplicispira > Simplicispira piscis. Next base: position 182,868 of record NZ_BAAGQN010000001.1, on the reverse strand, counting down.
CGTCAGGGCGCCGATGCGGGCGGGCAGGTCGGTCAGGTAGTCGTCTTCGGCCACCGTCACCTCCAGCCACGCGGGCTGCTGCGCGCTGCCCTCGGCGGCCGCTGCGGTGATGGCCGCAGCTAGCGTGGCGAGGTTGCCGCTGCAGGACGCCAGCGCCTGAAACCGCGGCACGGGCAGCGCGGTGATGGCGGTGAGGCCGCTGGCGTCCAGGTCCACCAGCAGCACTTCTTTTTGCTGCTTGGCTTCGTCAAAACCGAGCGGAATGGGCGATCCGCAATAACGAATATGGTCCAGCCCGCCCACCTTTTGGGGCTTGTGGATGTGGCCCAGCGCGATGTAGTCCACGGGCGGGAACGCGGCGGTCGGGAAGGCATCAAGCGAGCCCACATAAATCTCGCGCACCGACTCGTTGCTGCTGGCACCCACGGTGGTGAGGTGGCCGGTGGCCATCAGCGGCACCACGCGGCCCAGCGTGTTGTGCAGCGCGTGTTGCTGTGCGCGGCCCGCATCCACCACGCTTTGGTAATAGGCCTGAATGGCGGCTTGCAGGCTTTGCTGCTTCTCTTGGGCGCTTTGCCCCGCCTGGCTTTGCAGCACATCGCGCGGGCGCACAAACGGCACCGCGCAAACGATGCAACCGGCCTCGCCATCGCGCTGCGGCACCACCACCACATGGTCAGCGGGTGTGCCCACGGCCGCCACCACGGTGGTGCTCAGCACCGCCAGCAGCGCGCGGCTTTCGCCCAGCGTGGCCACCGAGTCGTGGTTGCCGCCCAGCAGCAGCAGCGCCACCCCCGCGCGGTGCAGTTTCACCACCAGGTCGCTGTACAGCTCGCGCGCATAGCTGGGCGGGGCACCCGTGTCAAAAATATCGCCCGCGATCAACACCGCATCCACGGCGTGCGCATCCACTTGCGCCAGCAGCCAGTCGATCAACGCCTGGTGTTCGGCCTGGCGGCTTTTGCCCATGAAGTGCTGGCCCAGGTGCCAGTCGGAGGTGTGGAGGATGCGCATGGGAGATGGACGGTAGCGGACTGGGGTGAGGCTCTATTCTGTGGCTGAATCCAGGGGCGAGTCCCACAAGGTGGCAGCAGCAGTCAGGCAGGCAGGCTGCGCCGCATCGCCCGCCATGGCGCAACGTCGCCCCGAGCGGCACGGGCTTTTGCGGGGGCGCATGGGGCTTGCTATGCGCTGGAGGCCTGTTTAACCAATACTATTGAGTGCTTCGTCCTCGCCCTTCAACTGGCCCAAGGGGCTGAAACCGCTGAAGCTGAGGCATGGTTTCTAGTGGCCAACGTGGCGCGATACCGGACCCACTTTGCGATTTACTTTTCTCGGTTTTATTCAACAAAGATCGGCACAGTTCTATGCATTTTCAAAAAACACTCTGTCTGGCCACATTCATTGCATGTGTTTTCTTTGAACCAGCCATTGCGCAGGCGCAGGGTCCGGCAAACAAGCAACCGGTATCGTTCAAGGCAAATACTGTGATTGAAGCGGATACCCTTGTTTCGGGCGATCTCACGCTCCCGGCAGGCGCCGTGGGGAAAGTCGCCGCAGTCGTAGTGATTCACAGTGCCGGCGGGTACGAAGACCCCACCCGCGCTCCGTACGTTCAAGCACTCCATCAGGCCGGCATTGCGACGCTGGAGTTGAACCTTTTCTCCGGCGGCGGCCGCCCAAAATCATCGCTCATGAACCTGCCGCAAACATTTGGCGCGTTGATGTATCTGGCACAACTGCCGCAAATCGATTCAGAACACATTGGCATTATGGGGTTCTCGCACGGGGGGCTGCTGTCTCTTCTTTCGGCCTCGAAGAAGCTGAACAATGACTACACAGGAGGCCAATTTAAATTTGCAGCCCATCTGCCCTTGTACCCAGTCTGCTGGGCGCATCTGGCTGCTGCAGAAGGCAAGAATCCGGTGTATCCCCAAAATGTGTATGCGGAGTTGACCGGTGCGCCTGTGCACATTCTTGCCGGTGCCAAAGACGATTACGACGCCCCCGATTCTTGCCAAAAATTCATTGCCGCACTGCCAGACGCGGCTCGCTCGCAAGTTGCCTTGACCCTGTATCCCGATGCCACCCACGGCTGGGACACCAATACCGACAAGAATTACAAAGACCAAGCCGCCCATCAAGGGCGCGGCGGCTATGTACGGCACTTCCGGAGCACAGCAACAGCCCAGCAATCTTTGGATTTTTCTCGGCAATTTTTTACCACCCACCTGTCTGCCAAGTGAAATCGCCCAGAAAATTCAATACGGCGAAATACCCAGCCGCTTCCATTTCAATAGCTGACTGCGTTGGAAAATAAAGGGTCGAAGGCCAATTTGACCTAAAAACAGCCCGGTTTCCCGCACCTCTCGCCTGCGCTTCACGCCCCGCTGGCCGAGAGGATGCGGTGGCGCTTGGAGCACACCGGCGGCTTGCGTGCGGGTCTCGTGTGGGCCTTGTGCGCAATCCCCTGCGCGGGCACTGCGCACCGGGAATGTCTATGCTGGCGTCTGTTTTTTTACCCGCCTCCTCCGGGGGCTACTCGGAGACAACAATGTTCAGTCACGTCATGGTCGGGGTCAGCGACCTCGAAGCATCCAAGCGCTTTTACGACGCCGTCCTCGGCACCTTGGGCGTGCCGCCCGGCGTTGCCAACAAGACGCGCTACTTTTACCGCAGCGCGGGCGGCACCTTCGGCATCACCACCCCCATCAACGGCGAGCCGCCCTGCCACGGCAACGGCAGCACGCTGGGCTTTACAGCGTCGTCCCCCGAACAGGCGGATGCCTTCCACGCGGCGGGCGTGGCCAATGGCGGCGTCGCGTGCGAAGACCCGCCAGGCTTTCGCGGCCCCGAGGGCGGGCAGATGTACCTGGCCTACCTGCGCGACCCCGACGGCAACAAGATCTGCGCGCTGCACCGCCCGCCCAAGGCCGCCTGAACCCGGCGCGTGGGTGTGCGCAGGCGGTGTTGACCACACGGCCTGCGCAGGCCACATCGGCCGTGTTTGCAGGGGTTCTGGCATGCACACCTGTTTTGTAGCGAACTCACTATTTGATAGCTTCCAGCGCTTACCCTATCAGCGTTAGAAGCCTATTTGATTCAATTTTTTTAGCGCGAGGCTGTGGCGCCTGTGCGGCGGCCCTGTGGCCTGCAGGGCGTGGTTGCTCGGTGGGTGGGGGATACTCGGGCGCTCGAATGCCCTGGGGCCCGGCCCGCTGTGCCCGTGTTTTTAGCCTGGCGCCGTGGCGGTGCACGGGCCTTTTTTTCCGCAAAAAGGATGCGTCATTGAAATCAGCCAGCGCCACCACCTTCGACGAGGCGTACTACCAGCGCTTTTACTTCGACAAGAAAACCAGTGTGGTGGACCCGGCGCACATGGAGCGGCTGGGCACCTTTGTGTGCAGCTACCTCAAATACCTGCGCGTGCCGGTGCAGCGCGTGCTCGACATGGGCTGCGGGATAGGCCTGTGGAAAGGTATCGTGGCGCAGCATTTTCCGGGGGCGGCGTACCAGGGCGTGGAGTTCAGCCCCTACCTGTGCGAACGTTTTGGCTGGCAGCAGGGTTCGGTGGTGGACTATGCGGCCGATGCGCCGTTTGACCTCGTCATCTGCCAGGGCGTGTTGCCCTACCTGAGCCCGCCCGACCTGAAGCGGGCGCTGCACAACCTGGGGCGCCTGAGCAAAGGCGCGCTGTATGTCGAGGCCGTCTCGCGCGAGGACTATGAGCGCGACACCATCGACGAAGACCTGACCGACCACCGCGTGTTTCGCCACCGCGCCGAGCTGTACCGCCGGGGCTTGGCGGAAGGCTGCCTAGAACTGGGCGGCGGCGTGTGGCTGAGCCGCCAGGCCGAGGTGCCGCTGTTCGAGCTGGAACACGCGAGCGGGCTGTGACGGGGGCTGAGGCGATCACTCCCGCAGCGCCGCACGCCGTATCGCGCCTACGCGCCGCCCGCCTGGCGCGCAGCGCCAAACCTTTTCTGGCCCGGGGCGGCCCGCACGGCGAGCGCTGCCCGGGCTGCCGCCTGGTGCCCAGCCACTGCCTGTGTGCGCTGCACCCCGGCATGGCCACCCACGCGGGCGTGTGTTTGCTGATGGCCGACATCGAGCCGCTCAAGCCCAGCAACACCGGCTGGCTGATTGCCGATGTGGTGCCCGACACCTTTGCTTTTGGCTGGGCGCGCACCGAGGTCGACCCCGCGCTGCTGGCGCTGCTGGCCGACCCGCAGTGGCAGCCTTATGTGGTGTTCCCCGGCGAATTTGTCGATGCGGCGCGTGTGCTCACCCAGCTGCGGCCTGCCGCGCACACCGCAGGCGCCACAGCCCAGCGCCCGCTGTTCATCCTGCTGGACGCCACCTGGCCCGAGGCGCGCAAGATGTTCCGCAAAAGCCCGTACCTGGACCGCTTTCCGGTGCTCAGCCTCGCGCCCGATCAGATCTCGCGCTACCGCCTGCGCCGCGCGCGCCGCGGTGACCAGTTTTGCACCGCCGAGGTCGCCGCCCTGTGCCTGGAGCTGGCAGGCGAGCCCCAGGTGGCGCAGGTGCTTGATGCCTATCTGGAGGTGTTCACCCACCACTACCTGCAGGCAAAGCACCAGTTGCCGGTGGAGGGCGACGGTGCAGCGCACCAGCGCCTGCGGGAGGTGCGTGGCCACGGTGGTGTGCACCGCCTGGATGCGGCTGCGTAATCGCTCGCGCAGCGCACGCCGGTAGCGAGGAGCCAGACCCCACCCCATGTCTTTCACCCAGCGCGCAAAATACCGCCCATGAAAGCACCCTCCCGCCTGCAGTCCCTCATCGACGAAGGCCTGATCGACACCGTGGTTCGCCAGTTGATGAGCGGCAAGGAAGCCATGGTTTTTGTGGTGCGCTGTGGCGACGAAACCCGCTGCGCCAAGATTTACAAAGAGGCCAACAACCGCAGCTTTCGCCAGGCAGTGGACTACACCGAGAACCGCAAGGTCAAAAACTCGCGCTCGGCGCGTGCCATCGCCAAGGGCAGCAAGTTTGGCCGGCAGGAGCAAGAGGCCGCCTGGCAGAACGCCGAGGTCGACGCGCTGTACCGCTTGGCCGCTGCGGGCGTTCGCGTGCCGCAGCCGTTCAATTTCCACGACGGCGTGCTGCTCATGGAACTGGTGACCGACGCCCACGGCGATGCGGCCCCACGCCTGAACGATGTGGCCTTTTCCCCGGAAGACGCCCGCGCCCACCACGCGACGCTGGTGGCCGAAGTGGTGCGCATGCTGTGCGCGGGCGTGGTGCACGGTGATTTGTCGGAGTTCAACATCCTGCTGGCGCACCTGCCTGGCATTGACGGCGAAGAGGGCCACGATGGGCCCGTCATCATCGACCTGCCCCAGGCCGTGGACGCCGCAGGCAACAACCACGCGCAGCGCATGCTGCTGCGCGACGTGGCCAACCTGCGCAATTTCTTTGGCCAGTTTGCACCCGAGCTGCGCACCACCCAATACGGCCCCGAGATCTGGAGCCTGTACCAGAGCGGCCTGCTGAGCAACGAAACCACGCTGACCGGCCGCTACGCGCCCGAGCGCGTTGACGTGGACATGCAGGCCGTGCTGCGCGAAATCGACGACGCGCGCGATGAAGAGGCCGCGCGCAGGCTGCGCATGGCCAGTCCGGCCTGAGGCCGTTGTGGCCCGACTGCGGCACAATCGCGCCCTTTTTGCACGTGCGCTGCACCCAGACCAGGCCCGCCCCTTACCCACCATGCCCGCCCTTCACATTCGTACTTTCCGCCCGGGCGACGAACCCGCTTTGCGGGCGCTTTTCCACGCAGCGGTGCACGGCCTCGCCCACAAGGAATACACCCCCGAGCAGCTCGCCGCCTGGGCTCCACAGGACTACGACACGGTGCAGTGGGCCCGGCGCATGCAGGCCAACCAGCCCTTCATCGCCCAGGTGCCGGACACCGGGGCGGTGGCTGGATTTGCAGATCTGCAGGCCAGCGGGTACATCGACCAGTTCTTTGTCGCGCCAGCGTTTGCCGGGCAGGGCGTGGCCCGTGCGCTCATGGGCCACATCCACGCACAGGCTGCACAGCGCGGTATCGCCCAGTTGCACGCCGACGTGAGCCTGACGGCAGAGCCTTTCTTTGCCGCCTGCGGCTTTGTGGTGCAGGCGCGCCAGCAGGCCGAGCGGCAGGGCGTGGTGCTGCACAACGCCCGCATGGTCAAGGTGTTGATCATGTGATTTGATCGCTGTGAGCGCTTTACGGTCCAGCGCCGGAAGCCCGTTTTGGCTTGTAATCCGGCCCCGCACTGTGTCTTTGGGTGCGCAAGTGCCTTACAGTAGCCGCCCCGCCCTGCGCAAATCCACCCCACCACAGCCCCCCAGGGCTTTCACCCCATGACCAAAGAACTGGCCCGACAGCGCGAACTGAACCCGATGGAACTGTGCGAGGCCTGCAAGGGCATCCAGCGCAACTGGCGCCGTGCGCCCGGCCATGCCGAACTGGTGCAGCGCGGCAACCGCAAGGAAGACCGCCCGACCGGCACTGTCACCATCACCCGCTACCAGTGCGACCACTGCGGTACCTCCTGGGAGTACGAGAACGACAAGAAGAACCAGCAAGCGGGCTGGTCGGTGGTGGGGCGCTGATACACCTTCAATTGCTATTTATTTTGTAGCTTTTAACGCTTGATACGCGGGCGCCAAAGGCACTTTTTTGCTCTATCTGTGTCTGACCACTGAAGGCATCGGCCCTTGCGTGCAGCCAGGCAGCACCAAAGAGCCTTCTTCCCAAGCCGTCTCAACAATGCAACGCACTGTCCCACCACGGGGGGCTTTTCGTGCAGGCCGATCACCGGTCCAATAGAAGGGAAGGAGCCACGCCATGTCGCAACACACCACCCCCGTTCTAAACAGCCAGCCGCTGGGCCCGCAGTGGCCCACGCTCGACCCGTTTCTTTTCTGCGCTCACCATGACGATGCCTACCCCGCAGGCAACGCCGCGTTCGGCCCCGCCGTGCCCATTGAAGACCGCCAGATCGGCAGCGACTTCAGCCGCAAGGACGGCTGGAGCATGTACCACGGCGACACCGTGCCGGGCTTTCCGGGCCACCCGCACAGGGGCTTTGAAACCGTGACGCTGGTGCGCAAGGGCCTCATCGACCATTCCGACTCGCTGGGCGCTGCGGCGCGGTTTGGCGGCGGCGATGTGCAGTGGGTCACCGCCGGCAAGGGCATCGTGCATTCCGAGATGTTCCCGCTGCTGAGCGCCAGCGAACCCAATCCGCTGGAGCTGTTCCAGATCTGGCTGAACCTGCCCGCGCGCAACAAGATGGTGGAGCCGCACTTCACCATGCTGTGGAACGAGCGCATTCCGCGCCTCGTCCACCACGACGACGCTGGGCGCGCGACCACGGTAACGGTGGTGGCCGGTGCACTGCCGGGAGCGCCCAGCCCGCTGGCACCGCCCCCGGAGTCGTGGACCTCGCAGCCCGAGGCCGACGTGGCCATCTGGACGCTGCGCATGGACCCCGGCGCCCAGTGGACGCTGCCCGCTGCACAAGGCCAAGGCACGCGCCGCATGCTGTACTTCTTCATGGGCGAGGGCCTGCGCGTGGGGCCGCAGGACGTGGGCCAGCATGCCGCGCTGGAGCTGGTGGCGGGCCAGGACTGGCCACTGACCAACACCGGCGCCACGCCCGTGGAATGCCTGGTGCTGCAAGGCCAGCCTATTGCCGAGCCCGTTGCGCAATACGGCCCGTTTGTGATGAACACCCAGCAGGAGATCATGCAGGCCCTGCAGGACTACCGCCGCACCCAGTTCGGCGGTTGGCCCTGGCCCGAGCAGGATCCGGTGCACGGCACCGAGGCGCGGCGGTTTGCGCGCTACCCGGGGCAAACGCAGGAAGAGCGCCCCGCTGAGGCCGTGGCTGGCGGATAGGCTGCGCGCCACGGGCCCTGTTCGGCAGGCGTGCGGATCGAGGGCGCCTCGTGGACAATCGACGCTTTTGATGCGCACGCGGATGCCAGGGCTCGGCCCACCGCACCGCCGCGCTGTTTCCCTCCACTGAAAGCGCAAGCTACACCATGGCCATCACCAAAGACTCTGCCGTCACCATCACCTACAAAGTCACCACGCCCCAGGGCAAGCCGCTGGACGGGGGCAGCCTGTCGTACCTGCATGGCGGCTACGAAAACATCTTCCCCAAGGTCGAAGCCGCGCTGGAAGGCCAGGCCGTAGGCTTCAGCACCGCACTCGATCTGGCCGCGGAAGACGCCTTTGGCGAGCGCGATGAGGGCCTGGTGCGCACCATCCCCAAGAGCGAGTTCCCCCCGGGCGTGAAGGTGGGCGGACAACTACAGGCGGTGGACAACGAAGGCCAGCCCCAGGTGTTCAACGTGGTCAAGATCAAGGGCCCCGAAGTGCACCTGGACGGCAACCACCCGCTGGCGGGACAGGCGCTGAAGTTCAGCTGCAAAGTGACTGAAGTGCGCGCGGCAAGTGCCGAAGAAATCGCCCACCGCCATGTGCATGGCGCGCATGGCCACCAGCATTAAAAACTATCATTTTTATAGCTGCTAGCGCTTACCTGACAAGCGCTAGAGGCAAAAAAACCATCAAATTTTTTGCAAGCAGCGCTCGGCTTGTAAAACGACGCCGCGCAGAGAGGTGAGGCCAGGCCCCACCGCCCTCACCGCTGCAAAAACCGCTGCACCACCGCCACCGTCGCGGCCGGGTCTTCTTCCTGCGGCACATGGCCCAGGCCTTCAAACACGACGAGCTGCGAGCCTTCAATGTCCGCCGCAAAACGGTCGCCGTTCACAGGCGGTATCAGCCGGTCGTGCTGGCCCCACAAAATGAGCGTGGGCAGTTGCAGGCCGCGGATGTCCTGCTCGCGGCCCGTGTTGCGCTGGGCCATGCGCACCGCCAGCGCATGGCGGTTGCCCGCGCGGCGGGCCAGGTCGCTATAGCGCTGCACCAGGTCGGGCGTGACCCGCCCCGGATCGCCATAGACATTACGCACCGATTTTTCGACCATGCCGGGTGGCAGCAGATAGCCCATCAGTGCACTCAGGCCCGGTGTGCGTGCCACCCGAAAGGCCAGTGGCATCGATTCGGGCTCAAAGGCATAGCCCGCAGCGTCCACCAGAATGAGCTTTTCCACCCGCTGCGGCGCGGCGTGCGCCGTGGCCCAGGCGACTTCGCCGCCGAGCGAATTGCCGCCGATGACAAAACGCTGCACACCCAACTGGTCGAGCAGCGCCAGCACCAAGCGCACATAGACGGTCATCGAATAATCGTCAGCGGCATTGGGCCCGGTGAGGCCAAAGCCCGGCAAATCGAAGCGGATCACCCGGCGGGTTTTGCGCAGTTCCTCGGCCCAGCCGTCCCAGGTGTGCAGGCTCGCAGACGTGCCGTGGACCAGCACGAGGGGCGCGGGGTCATCCCTCGGGCCTTCGTCGCGCAGGTGCACGCGCTGGCCGTCCACCCCGATGAAGGTGGACGGTGCCTGCGCCCAGCGTTTCTCCACGTCGGCGGGTGCGAGATCGGGCGCCCAGGCCCAGGCCAGCAGCGCTGCGGTGGCGAGCACCAACAGGGCCAGCAGGGCCAGAACAATGCGCAGTCCGGCTTTCATCGCTGTCTATCCGGCCTTGCCATCGAGCGGCAGAAAGCGCGGCGCAGGCGCCACGTCAAAGCCTGCGCCCGCCGTGCGCACGTAGGTACCCCGCGCCACGTTGTGCGGGTGCTCTGCTGCCTGCGCCACGCTGAGCACCGGCGCAAAGCACACGTCCGTGCCTTCCAGCAAGGCATCCCAGTGCGCGCGCGGCTGGCTGGCAAAGAGGGCCGTCAGGCGGTCTTTGAGGGCAGGCCAGGTGCGCGGGTCAAACTGGCGCTTCAGATCTACGTCGCCCAAACCGAGCTTTTGCAGGAGCAGCGCGTAGAACTGCGGCTCCAGCGCGCCCAGCGTGATGCTGCCGCCATCGGCGCAGCGGTACACGTCGTAGAAGGGCGAATCGTGGAACGGGCTGGGGTGCGGGCCGTCCAGCTGGCCACTGCCGCGAATCCACTGCGCAATGCCGCCCAGCATGGCCACGATGTCAACGATGGCGGCGTCCACCACGCGGCCCTGGCCGCTGGTTTTGGCTTCCAGAATGGCGCAGACCATGCCAAACGCCAGGCCCAGCGCGCCCCCCGCATCACCCACCACCGTGGGCGGCACGATAGGCCGCTCGCCCCGGTGCGCCGAGAGCGAGAGCATGCCGGTCAGCGCCACGTAGTTCAGGTCGTGCCCGGCCGTCTGTGCCAGCGGGCCGCTCTGGCCCCAGCCGGTCATGCGGCCGTAGACGATGCGCGGATTGACCTGTGCGCACTCGGCCGGGCCAAGCTTTAGGCGCTCCATCACGCCGGGGCGGTTGCCTTCGATCAGCGCATCAGCCTGGGCCACCAGGGCCAGGGCCTCGGCACGGGCCGCCTCCTGCTTGAGGTCGAGCAGCACCACGGTTTTGCCGCGCCGCAAGGGGTTGTCACCGCTGCCGCCGAGTTGCGCCGCCACAGCGCCCTGCTGCGGGCGGGCAATCACCGTGACCTCAGCGCCCATATCGGCCAGCATGCGCGCGGCCAGCGGGCCGGGGCCGATGCCTTCGAATTCGACGATGCGGATGCCGGCGAGAGGGGAAGACAGCGGCGCGCTCATGTGCCCAGTCTCCGTGCAATCAAGTCTTTCATGATTTCCGTAGTGCCTCCGTAAATGCGTTGAATGCGGGCATCAGCATACAGGCGCGCAATCGGGTACTCGGCCATGTAGCCATAGCCGCCGAAGAGCTGAAGGCATTCGTCGGTCACCTTGCCCTGCTGCTCGGTGCACCACCACTTGGCCATGTAGGCGGCTTCGTCGTCCAACGTCCCGTCGAGCAGGCGCTGGATGCAGTCGTTCACGAAACTGCGCACCACATGGGCCAGGGTGGCGCATTCGGCCAGCTTGAAGCGGGTGTTCTGGAAGTCGAACACGCTCTGACCGAACGCCTTGCGGCCTTTGGTGTACTCCACCGTCAATTCGACGGCCCGCTCGATCACCGCCGCAGCGGGCACGGCCAGCAGCAGGCGCTCGTAGGGCAGCTGGCTCATCAGTTGGCGAAAGCCTTGGCCTTCCTGCCCGCCGAGCAACTGGTCCGCTTTCAGGCGCACGCCGTCAAAGAACAGCTCGGCGGTGTCCGACGCATGCTGGCCCAGCTTCTCCAGCCGCCTGCCGACACGAAAGCCGGGCAGGCTTTCGGTCTCCAGCACCACCAGCGAGACACCGCTGCTGCCCGGCCCACCGGTGCGCACGGCGACCACCAGCAAGTTGGCAGTGAAGCCGTTGGTGATGAAGGTTTTGGCGCCGTCGATCACATAGTGGTCACCGTCTTTGCTGGCCTTGGTGCGCAGCGCTTTCAGATCGGAGCCACAGCCGGGCTCGGTCAGTGCGATACCCGCGAGCATCTCTCCGCTGGCCAGCCGGGGCAGCCAGCGCTGCTTTTGCTCCTCGGTGCCGTAGTCCAGGATGTAGTGCGCGGCAATGGTGTGCACGGCCGTGTTGGCGGGCACTTCGGCGCGGGCCAGTTCGTCCTGCACCACCAGCTGGTAGGCCAGGTTGGCGCCTGCGCCGCCATACGCCTCGGGCATCTCGGGCAGCAGGAACCCCAGTTCGCCAAACGGGCGCCAGACCTCGCGCGGGATGAACCCCTGGCGGCGCCAGCCGTCCAGGTGCGGCACCAGCTCGTTGGTGATGAAACGCCTGGCCTGTTCTCTGAACGCTTCGATGTCTTCATCCATCCAGGCGTGGCGATGCAGTTGGGGCAGCAGGCTCATGGCATCAAATCCCCGTCAGGCCACCGCTGCACATCAGCGTCTGGCCGCTCACATAGTCGGATTCGGGGATGCACAGCAGGTACACGGCCCCCGCGGCCTCGTCGGGCGTGCCGCCACGGCCCAGCGGAATCGAGCGTTCCATGGCCGCCATCAGGTCGGGATTGACGCCCACCTTGATCTCGCGGCCATCGATGTTCTCGGTGGCGTCGCTGTCGGCGCTCACCGTCAAGCGCGTCTTGATGAAGCCATAGGCCACGCAGTTGACGGTCACGTTCATGCGGCCCCATTCCTTGGCCAGCGTCTGCGTCATGCCGACGATACCGGCCTTGGCCGTGGAGTAGTTGGTCTGGCCGGCGTTGCCGAACAGGCCGGCCACCGACGAGATGTTGACCACCTTGCGCACCACGCTCTTACCCGCTTCCTTTTCCTGCTTGGAGAGCGCACGGATAACGGGCTGCGCGGCGCGCAGGATGCGAAACGGCGCCGTCAGGTGCACATCGAGCATGGCGTACCACTGCTCGTCGGTCATCTTCTGCACCACGTTGTCCCAGGTGTAGCCAGCGTTGTTGACGATGATGTCCAGGCCCTTGAATGCGCTCACCGCCGTGCCGATGAAGCGCTCGGCAAAATCGGGCGCTGTCACGCTGCCAATGCAGGCCACGGCCTGCCCACCGGCAGCGCGGATGGCCGCGACGACTTCTTGCGCGGGGGCTTCGTCGAGGTCATTGACGACGACATGCGCGCCTTCGCTGGCGAGCTTGAGCGCGATGGAGCGGCCGATGCCGCGGCCCGAGCCGGTGATGAGGGCGACCTTGCCTTCGAGTTTCTTTGTCATGGGGTTCCTTGTGTGGGTTCAGGCCAGCGCCACGAGGGCCTCGCCGACGATTTTGGTTTGGCCAAACTGGTTGGCACTGGTGAGCTCGATGCGCACGCAGTGCTCGCCGTTGTGCTCGAGCTTCTCGACGATGCGGCCGCTGCAGCGCATGGCGTTGCCCAGGTGCGTGATGCCCTGAAAACGTGCATCGAATGTGCGCAACTGGCTTTGCGGCGCCCACGCGGTGACTACGCGGCCCAGCCAGGCCATGCCCAACATGCCTTGGGCAAACACATCGGGCATGCCGGCGCGGCGTGCGACATCGATGTCGATGTGCATGGGGTTGTGGTCGCCCGACGCCCCGGCAAACAGCGCCAGCGTGGTGCGGTCAACCGGTGGCGGTTGCAGGTCGGGCAGGGTGTCGCCGACCTGGATCTGCGCAAAGCTAGGTGTCTTGAATGTCATGGCGTTCTCCCGTCAGTGGCGAACCACGAGCACCGTGCGCATCTCGGCCACGAGCTCGTTCTTTTGATTGGTGGCGCGGGAGGTCTTGACGACAAATTCCAGTGCGCCATTTTTCTTGTCATAGATATCGCCGATTTCGGAGCGCACCGTGATGGTGTCGCCCGCGCAGGCGCTGCGGTGGTAGGTGAAGCTCTGTTCACCGTGCAGCAGTTTGGCGATGGGCACGTCCAGCAGGGTCAACAGCGCGTCGGTGGCGCCCGAATCGAGTTCCGCGCCAAAGAGGAAGGTGGGCGGAGCCGGCAGGTCGGCGTAGCCCGCCGATTGCGCGGCCTGCACGTCGGTGTACTCGGGCGCAGTTTCGCCAATGGCCTTGGCAAAAAAGCGCAGGCGACTGCGGTCCAGCGCCATTTCGGACGGTGGCAGTGCATGGCCAATCCATTTTTTGTCAATCATGTCAGCGCTCCGCTTCAAGCTTTTTCATACAGGGTGACGACGCAGGCGCCGCCCAGACCCAGGTTGTGCTGCAGCGCCAGGCGCGCACCATCCACTTGGCGCTGCTCGGCTGTGCCGCGCAGCTGGTGCGTGAGTTCAAAGCACTGCGCCAGACCCGTGGCGCCCAGTGGGTGGCCTTTGCTCAGCAAGCCGCCCGAAGGGTTGGTGACGACCTTGCCGCCGTAGGTGTTGTCGCCGTCGTCGACAAACTTTTCAGCACCGCCCACGGGGCACAGGCCCAGGGCCTCGTAGCTGAGCAGTTCGTTCTGCGCAAAGCAGTCGTGCAGCTCCACCACGTCGATGTCCTGCGGGCCGATGCCTGCCGCCTCGTACACCTGCTGGACGGCGTCGCGGGCCATGCTGAAACCGACCACTTCGCGCATGTCGCGGGCTTCGAAGGTGACGGGCTTGTCGGTCGTCATCGCCTGCGCCTTGATGCGTACGCGCTGGTCCAGGCCGTGCTTTTGCGCAAAGGCGGCCGAGCACACGATGGCAGCGGCTGCGCCGCAGGTGGGCGGACAAGCCATCAGGCGGGTCAGCACGCCGGGCCACAGCATCTTGGCCTCCATCACCTCCTGCTCGGTGACCACGGTGCGAAACACGGCCAGCGGGTTGTTGGCGGCGTGGCGGCTGGCCTTGGCGCGGATCTTGGCAAAGGTGGAAAGCGGCGTACCGAACTCGTCCATGTGCGCTTTTCCTGCGCCAGCAAAGTAGCGCAGTGCCAGTGGCAGATCGGACTGCACGAGTTCGTCGGTGGCAGCGTCGAACCGCTCGAACGGGCTGGGGCGGTCATTGAACACGGCGCCCAGGGCCCCCGGGTTCATGTGTTCGAAACCCAGCGCCAGCACGCAGTCGGCGGCGCCACTGGCCACGGCCTGGCGCGCCAGGAACAACGCGGTCGAACCGGTAGAACAGTTGTTGTTGACGTTGACCACGGGAATGCCGGTCATGCCCACCTCGTACAGCGCGCGCTGGCCGGAGGTGGAGTCGCCATACACATAGCCGACATAGGCCTGCTGCACTTGGTCGTAGCGGACCCCTGCATCTTGCAGGGCCGCGCGGGTGGCATGCGCCGCCATCTGGGGGTAGGGCTCGTTGGCGCCCGGCTTGGTGAATGGGATCATGCCGACCCCGCATACGAATACATCACGGTTCATGAAAGTCTCCTGGATCACAAGGGAAAGTGGTTATGCGACAGCGCGCTCGCGGCCTTTCCAGAAGGGCTCGCGCAGTTTGGTTTTGAGAATTTTTCCGGCTCCCGTCATCGGCAGCGCATCCACGAACGCAACGCTGCGCGGGCTCTTGTAACCAGCGATCAAGGTCTTGCAGTGCGCAATGATTTCTTCGGCGGTCACCTGCTGCCCAGGCGCGAGCACCACCACCGCATGCACGGCCTCGCCCCACTGCGGGTCGGGAATGGCAATCACCGCACTCATCACCACGGCCGGGTGTTTGGCCAGGGCGTTTTCGACCTCGGCCGAGAAGACGTTCTCGCCACCGGTCTTGATCATGTCCTTGATGCGATCGACCACGGTGACGAAACCGTCCGCGTCCATGCGACCTCCGTCGCCGGTGTGCATCCAGCCGTCGCGCAGCGCAGCAGCCGTGAGTTCAGGCTGATTCCAGTAGCCCATCATCACGTTGGGGCCACGCACGATGATCTCGCCCACCGTGCCGCGCGGCACTTCGTTTCCTTCGCCATCGACGATCTTGGCTTCGGTGCAAAACGTAGCGCGGCCAGAGCAACCCAACTTGCCCAGGTGCCGGTTTTCTTCTGCCAGGTAAGTCGACGGCAAGATGGTGCCCACAGGCGAGAGTTCGGTCATGCCGAAGCCCTGGAACACCTCGGCCTGGGGAATCGCTTTTTGAGCACGCAGCAGCAAGGCATCGGGCAGCGCCGAGGCGCCGTAGAACACGGTGCGCAGGGAGCTCAGGTCGCGGTGCGGGCCCATGCTGGGATGGTCCAGCATCATCTGGATCATGGTGGGCACCAGGCACAGGTTGGTCACGCGGTGCTGCTCGATGGTGTCGAGCACCTTGGCCGGGTCAAACGCCGGGATGATGGAATGCGTATTGCCTTCCACCCAGTGCGGGAACGCCAGGCCCATGTCGGCCAGGTGGAACATGGGCGCAGCGTGCAGGTAGGTGCCCCCCGGGCGCGCCAGGCCTTCGGCCCGCACCGCCAGGCCCGAGCTGCACAGGTTGTTGTGGCTCAGCATCACGCCCTTGGGGAAGCCCGTGGTGCCGCCGGTGTAGAAGATGCCAGCCAAGTCATTCCCCCGGCGCAGCGCGTCAGCCACTGGTGCAGTCTGCGCCACCAATGCTTCGTAGCCGTGCATGCCCTCGGGCGTTTCGCCATCGCCACAGTAGATGAACTCGCGCAGCGTGGTCGATTCACGCCGGAACTGTGCCACCATGCCCTTGAAGGTTTCATCCACCAGCAGAACGGTCGAGCCCGAATCTTCCAGTGAATACAGGATTTCTGCGGGCGACCAGCGGATGTTGCAAGGATTGAGTACCGCCCCCGCCCAGGGCACAGCCATCTGGTATTCCAGGTAGCGCTCGGAGTTGAGCGACAGCATGGCCACGCGGTCGCCGCTCTGCACGCCGAGCTTTTGCAGCGCTCCGGCAAAACGCGCCACACGATCGGCAAACTCGCCAAAAGTGCGTGTCTGCTCACCCCAGCGCACAGCGATGCGGTGGGGGTGCTGTTGCACCGAGCGGTGCAGGCTTTGGGTCAGGTACATGGGGTTTGTCTCCTAAAGTGGAAGGGAATCAGCAACGCTTTTCTTCTCGGCCCATGGTACAAACCGGGTGCCTTTCGGGCGATGGCAACAGGCACCGTTCTGATGGCAGAACACCTCACAATCCCCTCTGTAGGCGAGTGTCCGTGCATGCTTTCTCCTCCATCGAGCATTCCCATCGTTTTCGTGCACAGCATGCTGGCCGGCTTGGCGGCGGCGAAGCAGCCGACGCAGGAGTGGCTGGCTGCGGCAGGTATTGCGCCGGCTTTGCTGGACCACCCGTCTGCCCGCGTCACGGCCGATCAGTACGCGCGCCTGCTGCAGGTGCTGATGGAGCGATCGGGGGATGAAGCCCTGGGGTTTCTCTCACGGCCTCTGCGGCCGGGCACACTGGCCTTGCTGGCTCGCAGCACGCTGGGCGCGGGCACCCTGGGCGTGGCGCTGCGGCGCCTGGTGCGCGCCTTTGGACTGGTGCAGGATGACCTGTGCATGGACCTCCTGCACGAAGGGAGCCTGAGCGCAGTAGCGCTGCGTCCTGCCAACCCCACAGCGGCCTACCCGGTCTTTTTGTACGAACTGATGCTGCGCGTGTTCTGGCGCCTGCTGGCCTGGCTGGCCGGTGGACGCCTGCCGGTGCATCGCTTTGACTTCGCCTTCCCGCGCCCGCCCCACGCCAGCAGTTACGCGCAGCTGTTTCCAGGGAACGTGGTGTTCGACCAACCCTGCTGCGCATTCTGGTTCGACAGCCGACGCTTGCAAACGCCCGTGCGGCGCGACGAGGCGGCGCTGCGAAGTTTCCTGGCCGAAGCCCAGACCCAGATCATCATTCCCCGCCGTGGTGAAGGCTCCCTGCCCGCACGGGTACGCTCCCACCTGCTGCGGGAGCAGCCCCATTGGCCCAGCCTCGCATCGTGCGCTGCAGCATTGAACATGGCCGTCTCCACCTTGCAGCGCCGCCTGGCCGAAGAGCACACCTCGTTTCGCGCCGTCAAGGACAGCCTGCGGCGCGACATGGCCATTGCGCGGCTCAACAGCAGCCAGGTTCCATTGGCGGTGCTGGCAGGCGAACTGGGGTTTTCCGACAGCGCCGCCTTCCAGCGCGCGTTCAAGGGATGGACCGGCGCACCACCGGGCAGCTACCGACACCCGGGACAAGGGTAGCCATCAAGCGGCGCGCGCCCCGCCGCCCTGGGTGGCCCACCCGTTTCAGAGTGCGGCTTCGAGAATCGCCCGGCTGATTTCTGGCGTGATGGCGCGCTGCTCGCCCAGCTTGACCATGCCGTGCTCGGTCAGGGCTTTCACTACCGCATCCACCGCCTCACCGCCCAATTGGTAGGCCGATAGCCGGGTAGGAATGCCCACGCTTTCAAAGAGCTGCGCCGTGCGGGCAATGGCCGCGTCGATGCGCTCGTCGTCGCTGCCCTCGGTGATCTGCCAAACGCGCGCGGCGTACTGCAGCAGCTTCTCGCGCTTGGCCTCACGCCGCGCCTGCATCACCTGCGGCAGCACGATGGCCAGCGTGCGCGCATGGTCGATGCCGTAGAGCGCGGTCAGCTCGTGGCCGATCATGTGCGTCGCCCAATCCTGCGGCACACCGGCGCCAATCAACCCGTTGAGGGCCAGCGTAGCCGTCCACATCAGGCTGGCGCGGTTGTCGTAGTCGGGCTCTCCCTCCTGCATGGCGCGCGGCGCCAGCTCGATCAGGGTTTGCAGCAGGCCTTCGGCAAACCGGTCTTGCGCCGGGGCGTTCACCGGGTAGGTCAGGTACTGCTCCATGGTGTGCACAAAAGCATCCACCAGGCCGTTGGCAATCTGCCGAGGGGGCAGCGTGTAGGTCTTGGTGGGGTCGAGCACCGAAAACTGCGGAAAGCACAGCGGGCTGGAGAAGGCCAGCTTGGCATGCGTGGCCTTGCGCGTCACCACGCCGCCGCTGTTCATCTCGGAGCCGGTGGCGGGCAGGGTGAGCACGGCGCCCATGGGCAGGGCGCGGGTGATGTTGCCGCCGCGCTTTTCCAGGATGCTCCAGGTGTCGCCCTCAAACGGCACGGCAGCCGCGACGAATTTGCTGCCGTCAAGCACCGATCCGCCCCCCACCGCCAGCAGATAGTCGATGCGCTCGGCACGCGCCATGTCCACGGCGCGCGAAAGCGTTTCGTAGGTGGGGTTGGGCTCGATGCCGCCAAACTCGAACACGGTGCGCTCGCCCAGAGCCGCCAGCACTTCAGCGAGCGTTCCGGTGCTGCGCGCGCTGCCGCCGCCGTAGAGCACCAGCACACGGGCTTCCAGCGGTACCAGGCGCGCCAGCTCGGCCACCTTGTTCTGGCCAAAGACGATGCGGGTGGGGTTATAGAACTCGAAATTCAGCATGAAATGCTCCAGTAAAAAGGGGGTGCGCGCAGAGGTAGCGGCGTGTTGGGCCATGCTACTGCGCACGGCGCCGAAGCTCCTGTAACGCGGTGGACACCCCTTGGCAGCAGTGGAACATTCACCCGCCTGAAAATCTTTTTTGATAGCTGTCAGCGCTTACCCAGTAAGCGTTAGAGGCTATTTTTAATGTAAATATCAATCCTGGCGCAGCAGCGCCTGGCGCAGCAGGCGGGCGGCGCGGTCGCGGATATGCAGGGGGCTGTGGCCCGGGAACGGGAAAGAATGGGCCGCCGTGCAGGCGTTCAGGAAATCGCGCAGGATGGCCGTATCGTCCACGGTTTGGGTGCCTGCCTTGTGGAACTCGGGGTGCCACTGCGTCGCCGCAATGTAGCCGCCCCGCCCGCGCCCCGGGCGGCGGCGGATCGCCTCGGGCACACCGTCAGGGTGGCTGTAGGCCTCGACCACAAAGTCAGGCGCGAGCTGCTTGATGCCCTGGTGGTGGATGCTGTTGACGCACACACGCCGCTGCCCCGGGTACAGCTGCGCCAGGCGGGTACCCGGCACGATGTCGATGTCATGGAAATGCTGGTCGTAGGTGCTGGCGTTGCGGTGCAGCTGCGCCCCAGGGTGCTGCACCTGCAGGTCTTGGTACAGCGTGCCGCCAAACGCCACGTTGATGAGTTGCAGCCCCCGGCACACGCCAAAAATGGGTTTGCCCGCCTGGGCGAAGGCCTCGACCACGGCCAGGTCGTACAGGTCGCGCACACGGTCGCCCTGCCATTCGTCGCGCATGGGCACTTCGCCGTAGCTGCCGGGCCAGACATCGGCACCGCCGTGCATCACCACCCCATCGAGCCAGTCGGCATAGTGCGCCAGGGTCACATCACCACGTGCCGTCTCACCCGTGGGACACGGCACCATAACCACCATGGCCCCGGCAGACATGATCCAGTGGGCAATAGACTGCTCCACATACTGCAGTGTCTTTCCAGTGAAAAGCGAGCGTTCGGGGTCAGCGTGCTGGAAACAGGCCGACAGACCGATCTTGAGACGGCGCGGTGCAAACATGCTTCTTTGTAGCACTGCACCCGCTCTGGTGCTGTAGGAGCAGGCCACGACCTGCTTTTCTACTGCGGCATTCGTGATTTTGTGTTGCTTTTCACTCGAAAGCCAACGATGCAGCGCGCGCCTTCCAACGCATAATTTCAGGCGTTACTGGCACGTTACATCTGCCAGACCCTTGGAGGAGCTCCCATGCGTCTGCCGCTGCCCCATCGTTCCGTTCTTTCCGCGCTGCTGGCGCTGACCTGGCCCCTGCAGGGTTTGGCGGCCGTGCCGCCCGGTGCTGCCGCCGAAATCGTCAGCCTGGAGGGCCTGGGCGACCAGCGCGGCGCCAGCACTTCCGACTGGCGCCCGGCGCGGCGCGCACAGGCGCTGGCACCGGGAGATTTCGTGCGCACCCGCGAGGCCGCCCGCATGGCCCTGGTGTTCTCCGATGAAACCCAGTTGCGCCTGCACCAGAACACGGTTCTGCAGGTCAAGACCATCGCCACGGCGGGCCAGCCCGTGACCACGCTGCGCCTGAACGCTGGCCGCGCCTGGACGCAGACACGCCGCCCGGTCGGCAGCCCACTGCAAATGGAGACCCCTGCCGCCACCGCCGCCATCCGGGGCACAGACTGGCACATCAGCGTGGAGCCCGATGGCCGAACCCTGCTGACGGTGCTCTCGGGCACGGTGGACTTCGGCAACGACCAGGGCCGCATTGCTGTCGGCGCCAGTGAAGCAGCCTATGCCGAAGTGGGCAAGGCGCCTCTCAAGCTGCTGCTGGGCCAGCCGCGCGACCGCGTGCAGTGGGTCAATGCCCTGCAGGCCGACCCGGTGCCGCACCTGACGGCCGCGCCGCTGCCTGCGGCGCTCGAGCCCGTGCGCGCCGCGCTGACCGCCCGCGACACCACCGCCGCACGCGCCGCACTGGACCCGGTGCGCGCCAGCACCCCACCACAATGGGTGGCCGCGATGGACGCCGCCATTGCGCTGCAAGCGGGCGAATGGCGGCAAGCCCGCGCACTGCTGGAGCGCCAGTTGCCCCACAAGCCACCGCTGTTGGTGTGGCTGATGCAGTCTGATATGCAGTTGATGGACGGCGAAGGCCAGGCCGCCGTACTGACCCTGCGCGCTGCACTGGCGCAATGGCCCGCCCACCCGGCCCTGCTGGCGCATCTGGCGCGCGCCCAGTTGTTGAGCGACCGCATACCCGAGGCCCAAGCCACCCTGGCAGCCGCGAAGGATGTCAAAGACCCCGAGCTGGCGCTGGCCCGCGCCGCACTCGCACGCCGCCTGGGCGATGCCCCCGCCACGCTGTCGGCCTACACCGATGCGACAGCGCTGGCACCGCAGGACGCCCGCGGCTGGCTGGGCCTGGGCAGTGCGCACACCGAACGCGAAAACACGGGCCCGGCCCGCCAGCATCTTCAACACGCGCTGGCGCTGGACCCGCATATCGCAGGTGCACAGGGTGAGCGCGGCACGCTGGAGACCTTTGCCAACCGCTTCGCTGAGGCCGAGGCGGCCTTTGCCAGCGCACTCGAAGACCACCCCGCCGACTACGTGGCGCTCACCGGCCAGGGGCTGCTGCGCCTCAAGCAGGGCCAGCCCGAGGCGGCTCTCGACGATTTCCTGCGCGCCGGTGTGATGGAGCCGCGCTACGCCCGCGCCCGCACCTGGACCGCTGTCGCCTACTACCAGCTGGGCCGCCACCAGGACGCCATCACCACACTGCACCAGGCCAGCGCGCTGGACGATAAAGACCCCCTTGCGTACATGCTGCTGGCGCAGATCCACACCGACCTGTTCCAGCCCGGCGAAGCCGTGCAGGCCGCGCGCGCCGCAGTGGAGCGCATGCCTTATCTCAAGTCGCTCAACCAGTTGGCCAACGACCAGAAAGGCAGCGCCAACCTGGGTGCGTCGCTCGCCTTTTTCGGCATGGAAGACTGGGCGCTGGAACTTGCACAGCAAAGCTTCTCGCCCTACTGGGGCGCAAGCCACCTGTTCCTGGCCGACCGCTACCCCGGCGAGTTCAATAAAAATTCGGAGCTGTTCCAGGGTTTTCTCACCGACCCGATGGCTTTTGGCGCCAGCCAGCGCTACTCGTCGCTGCTCCAGCAGCCGGGCAGCCACGGGGCGGTCGACGCTTGGCAGGAACAAGAGTTCTACCACCTGAGCGCGCCCTCCATCACACTCAATGGCATGGACAACAGCCAGGTCCCGCTGTCGTGGTTCGTGAAAGCGCAGAAGGCGCAAGGCAGCCGCTTCCCTATCGATGTCGGCGTCACCAACCGCCCCGCCTCTTACGACGCTACCGGCTCCGCCGAGGCCGATGCGGGGATATTCACGCTGGGTTTGGGCTTGCAGCCGAGCGAACGGCTCAACCTGTTTGCCTATGCCAACCACACAGACATCCAGTTGCGTGCCCACAATCTGCTGGCCTCGGAGGCCGACAAAACCACGCAGCAAGGCGTGCTGGGCCTGTCGTACCGCTGGAGCCCTACCGAGCAGACCTGGGTCAAGCTGGGCCGCAGCCTCGAAGGCACGCGCATCACGAACTTTCCGACGCTGTTCGAGTTTGCGCCGCTGACGGGTGTTGCCGCCTTTTCGATGAACCCGCGCAAAGCGATGACAGATCTGCAGTTGCGCCACAGCATCGACCCGGAGCCCGGCACGCGCTGGAGCATCGCGTTGGAGCATGTGAGGGAGAAACAGGCCAGCGAGAGCCTGGGGGTGGGCATGCTGAGCACCGTTTCCGACGGGCGGACCTTCTCGGACACCTTGTACTTCGGCGGCGTGAATGCCATCGACCGCCGCTACACCGGCATCACCCTGGACGGTCAGCAGCAGCTGACACCCACATTGCGGATGGACGGCGCTTTGGCGCTGCAGCAGATTCGCCAGAACGTGGACGGTGCAAGCATTCTGCGATTGGCAACCTCGGGGGTTCAAAACATCGAAACGGCCGAGCGCCACGACACCAGGCACGTGCTCAGCCCACGCCTGGGCACCGTGCTGCAACCAACGCCCGGCGCAATGCTGCGCCTGGCCTACCAGGACTGGCTGCGCCCCTTGAGCGTTTCCACGCTGACGCGGGTCGAGACGGCAGGTATCGCCGTGGAAGACCGGCTGGTCGAAGCGGGCGGGCGCCACAAGCGCCTGGTGGCGCAGTGGAGCCAGGAGTTGGGCAGCAACAGTTTTTTGAGCGCACGCGCCGACCATCTGCGCGTGCGCAACCCCGGCTCGCTGGGGGTGGACCTGCGCACGCCCAGCCTGCCGTTTCTGGAAGAAATGCGCAACGCCCAGCTCGTCAACCTCTCCAGCACCGATGTGCTGGAAGACACGCCCACCTACTACGCTGGCACGCTCAAGGCGCTGGCACTCGGTGCGAGCCACATGGTGAACCACCGCTGGTCGGTCTATGGCAAATACCACTACCAGCACAGCGATTCCGAATACGAATCGATCGCGGCGCCCACGGTGGCGAACTCGTACGCCATTCCCTACATCCCGCGCCACACGCTCGTGCTGGGCACCACCTGGGCGAGCAGCGCGCGCGTTTATCTGAGCGGCCGCACGGTGTACCGTTCTGAGCGCTTTGAAGACCAAGCCAACCTCACGCGCCGGCCACCGGGCTGGAGCATGGACCTGGTCGGGTTCTGGGAATCGACCGACAAGCACTGGATGATTGGTGTGGGCGCGCTCAACCTGTTCGGCCCCAAATCCGCACGCCAGAAGTCCCGCTACGTGATCGATGCGCGCTACCGGTTCTAAACGCCTCGCGCTCTTGCTGGATGCGGCGCTGCTGGCGCTGCTGCTGGTGGGCGCCGCGTCGCTCAGTCGCCCATGGCATGCGCTGGAGTTCAAGACTTTCGACCTCTGGACCGCACTGGCGGCCCCGCACCGCAGCGCGCTGCCCGTGGTGGTTCTGGCGATCGACGAGCCCACATTCCAGGAGGTGCAACAAAGCTGGCCGTTCCCGCGCAGCTTGCATGCGCGTGTGCTCGACCGCCTGCGCGACGACGGCGCCCTTGCCGTGGGCTTTGACGTGGTGTTTGCCGACCCCGGCGCGCCTGACCAGGACGCGGCATTCGCTCAGTCGCTCGCGGCGGCCACGGCAGCGGGCTTGCCGGTGGTGCTGGCCTCGACACGCGAAAAGGTGGAAAGCGCCAGCGCAACGCTGTGGACCGAGGTACTGCCGCTGGCGGCATTGCGCGACGCCGGGGCCCAGCATGGCGATGCCGGGGTGCAGCCCGACGACGACTTCGTCGTGCGCCGTATGCCACAGGACAAAGGCAGCTTTTCCGCCACGCTGGCTGGTACTGCGGCGCTGCATGCCATGGCAGCGCCACCTGCTGAATTCATTGCCTACCGTGGACCGCGCGGCACCTTCGACACGCGCTCGTATTACCAGGCACTGGAGCCGGGTCTGCTGCCACAAGGTTTCTTTCACGGCAAGGTGGTGCTGATTGGCCGCTCCACCCTCACGGCCAGCGATTTGCAGCACAGCCAGGCCGACCTTTTCAATTCGCCCTTTGCTGCACTGGGCGGCGAGCGCCTCTTTCCTGGCGTGGAACTGCAAGCGACCCTGCTCGACAACCTGGTCAGCGGCGACGGGTTGCGGCTGGTGCCCGAAGCAGGGTCGCTGGCGCTGGTGCTGCTGGCGCTCGCCCTGCTGCTGCCTGCCAGTCTGCGCTGGCACCCCAGTGCGGTCGGGTTGCTGGCGGCAGGGCTCGTTGGCGGCATGGCCCTGCTGTCATGGCTGCTGTTTCTCAAGGCGGAGCGCTGGCTGGCGCCGCTGCTGCCGATGGCGGCGACGGTGGCAATGTATGGCGCTACGACCCTGGTGGGCTATGCCAGCACACGCCAGCAGGCACGCCAGATGCGCGCCATGTTCTCGCAATACGTCCCGCCCGAAGTGGTCTCGCGCCTGATCGCCCAGCCCGAGCTGCTGCGCCTGGGCGGCGAGGCACGCGAGGTCACGCTGCTGTTTACCGACCTGGCGGGCTTCACGACGCTTTCCGAACACTTGAGCGCAGAGCAAACCGTGGAGGTGCTCACCCTCTACTTCAATGCCATGACGCCCATCGTGCACGCCAGCGGCGGCACCGTGGACAAGTTCATCGGCGACGCGGTCATGGCCTTCTGGGGCGCACCACTGCCCGACCCGCAGCATGCCGAGCATGCGGTGCGCGCCGCCATTGCCATGCAGCAGGCCATGCAGTCACTGGCGGCCGCGCTGCAGGCACGCGGACTGCCCCGCATCGCCATGCGCATCGGCGTGCACACCGGCCGTGTGGTGGTGGGCAATGTGGGTTCGGCGCAGCGCTTTTCCTACACGGCCATTGGCGATGCGGTGAACTTGGCCGCTCGGCTCGAAGGCGCCAACAAGGCGTTCGGCACGGGCATCCTGCTCTCGGGCGACACGGCGGCGCTGCTGCCCTCCAACTTGGCGCTGCGCCCGCTGGACGACGTGGTCGTCAAAGGCAAGACAGTGCCTGTGCGCGTGTTCACGCCCTGCGATGACGCTGCGGTCTGCCGCCATGCGCAGGCGGCCCTCGACGCCTTCCATGCCCGCGCGTGGGACGAGGCGCAAAGCCACCTGCAAGCGCTGCTGGCGCGCTGCCCGGACGATGCTGCCGCACTGCGCCTGCAGAGTCGGGTGGAAGAAGCCCGCACCCTGGCACCCGGTGCGCCCTGGTCCGCTGCGGTGGCCCTGGACAAGCTGTGAACCACCCTGGCGCTGACGCTGCGTGCCCCACCGCTCCTCCTGGACATTGACCCGACTCAAGTTCACGCCTGCCATTGCAGGCATGATGTAGCCATTGTCCGATCCCGTTTTCATGCTGGCACCCCGTGTCGGCCCATGCCAAAGGAGAATCCATGCAAGTACAAGTGCACACCGACAACAAGATCCAAGGCGGCGAATCCCTGGCCCACTGGATCCAGGAAGAGGCCACGACCCGCCTGGGCCGGTTCCGTGACGTCATCACCCGCGTAGAAGTTTTCCTCTCGGATGTGGATGGCGGCAAATCGGGCGCCAACGACAAGCGCTGTCGCCTCGAAGCCCGCCCCGCCGGTCGCCAGCCAGTGACCGTCACAGCCGACGCCGACAAAGTGGCCGACGCTTTCACGGGTGCGGCAGAGAAGTTGGTGCGCGCACTTGAGCATGACCTGGGCCGCGTAAAAGACCGCAACGGCCGCGAGACCATCCGCACCCAGGACGAGTAAACAGATGCGCCGGTCGTGTGGGACTGCACGGCCGGTTTTGCTCCTTTTTCAGGAGCTTATAGCGCTTAACCAGCAAGCGTTTCAGCCTATTTTTCTTATAAATCCCGTCTTCACCGGATGACATCCCCCCACGACATCGACCAGCGCCTGACCGCGTTGGAAATCAAGGCCAGCTACAGCGAAGACCTGCTCGACCAGTTGAACCTGACCATCTACCGACAGCAACAGCAGATAGACCGCTTGTTGCAAGAGCTCGCCTACCTGCGCCAGCAAATGCCCGAGTCGAGCGATGGCGCGCCGCGCAACCTGCGCGACGAGTTGCCCCCGCACTACTGAACCCGAACGGCACACCTGCGTACGCCCCCAGTAATTCCATTTCCATATCAAACGTGCACTTTGTCGGCTTCGCTTGCCGTACGCCTGTACTGTCTGCGCTTCGCCTTCGCGTTCACGCTTGATCTAGAAATGGAATAAAAAGGCCGGCCAACCCTTGCGGGTTGGTCGGCCTTTTTGTGCGCCAGAGCGCAGCAGCAGATTACTTGGAAATCACGCGCACCATTTCCAGGCACTTGTTCGAATAACCCCACTCGTTGTCGTACCAGGCCACCACCTTGAGGAAAGTGGTGTCCAGGGCGATACCGGCTTCGGAGTCGAACACGCTGGTGCAGCTCTCCCCACGGAAGTCGGTGGCGACCACCTTGTCGGCGGTGTAGCCCAGCACGCCTTTGAGCGCGCCTTCGGACTGTGCCTTCATTTCAGCGCAGATCTCGGCGTAGGTCGCGGGCTTGTCCAGCTCCACGGTCAGATCCACCACCGACACGTCGGAGGTGGGCACGCGGAAGGACATGCCGGTCAGCTTCTTGTTGAGCTCAGGAATCACCACACCCACGGCCTTGGCGGCGCCGGTGGAGCTGGGGATGATGTTTTCCAGAATGCCGCGGCCACCGCGCCAGTCTTTGTTGGATGGGCCGTCCACGGTCTTCTGCGTGGCGGTGGCGGCGTGCACGGTGGTCATCAGGCCGCGCTTGATACCCCATTTATCATGAAGCACCTTGGCCACGGGGGCCAGGCAGTTGGTGGTGCACGAGGCGTTGGAGACGATGGCCTGGCCAGCGTACTTTTCGTGGTTCACGCCGAACACGAACATCGGCGTGTCGTCCTTGGAGGGCGCGGACATCAGCACCTTCTTGGCGCCGGCGGCCAGATGCTTCTCGGCGCTGGCCTTGTCCAGGAACAGACCGGTGGCTTCGACCACGATGTCGGCACCCACTTCGTTCCACTTCAGGTTGGCGGGGTCGCGCTCCTGCGTCAGGCGAATTTTCTTGCCGTTGACGATCAGGGTGTTGCCCTCGACCGAGACTTCGCCCTTGAAGCGGCCATGCACGCTGTCGTACTTGAGCATATAGGCCAGGTAGTCGGGCTCGAGCAGGTCGTTGATACCCACGACTTCAATGTCAGAGAAGTTCTGCACTGCTGCGCGGAACACCATGCGGCCGATGCGGCCGAAGCCGTTGATGCCAATCTTGATCGTCATAGCTCTATCTCTCCAAGGTTGATTGCCAAAATTACTTGCGCTTGAGCACCGCTTGCACGGTGGCTGCCACGTTCTCTTCGGTGAAGCCGAAATGCTGGAACAACACCGGCGCCGGGGCCGACTCGCCGTAGGTGTCGATACCCACCACGGCGGCGCAGCCGTACTTCCACCAGCCGTCCGTCACACCCATTTCCACGGCGATGCGCGGAATGCCTGTGGGCAGCACGGCTTTCTTGTATTTGACCTCTTCGCGGTCGAACGTGGTGGTACTGGGCATGGAGACCACACGCACGGCGATCTTTTTGGCCGCCAGCAGGCGCTGCGCCTTGAGGGCCAGCTGCACCTCGGAGCCTGTCGCGATGAGGATGGCCTGGGGTTTTTTCTTCAGGCCGACGTCTTGCGGCTCGGACAGCACATAGGCGCCGCGCGAGATGTCGCCCAGTTCTCGTTTGGGCAGGTAGGGCAGGTTCTGACGGGAAAGCAAGAGTGCCGTGGGCTTGTCGCGGTTGGACAGGGCCACGCTCCAGGCCACGGCGGTTTCGGCCGTGTCGCCGGGGCGCCAGACATCCAGGTTGGGGATCAGGCGCAGGCTGGCGGCATGCTCGACCGACTGGTGCGTGGGGCCGTCTTCACCCAAGCCGATGGAGTCGTGCGTGAACACATGCACCACACGCTGCTTCATCAGCGCGGCCATGCGGATGGCGTTGCGGCTGTAGTCGCTAAAGGTCAGGAAGGTGCCGCCGTAAGGGATGAAGCCGCCGTGCAGCGCGATGCCATTCATGATGGCGGCCATGCCGAATTCGCGCACGCCGTAGTTGATGTGGCGGCCGCCAACGCCGTTTTCGTTCTTCACCACCTGGCCCTGCATGTCGAAGCGCAGATTGGGCGTGCTCTTGGTGTTGGTGAGGTTGGAGCCGGTCAGGTCGGCACTGCCGCCCAGCAGCTCGGGCAGCGCGGCGGTGAAGGCTTC
The DNA here is from genome assembly GCF_054783455.1 of Simplicispira piscis. Lineage (NCBI taxonomy): Bacteria > Pseudomonadati > Pseudomonadota > Betaproteobacteria > Burkholderiales > Comamonadaceae > Simplicispira > Simplicispira piscis. The sequence continues at coordinate 154,383 of NZ_BAAGQN010000001.1, read as the reverse complement.
GAGGGCCAGCTGGCTGGCCTTGCGGCTGGCCACGGTTTCGCCCTTGGTGTGGGCCTGCACCACGGTATCCACTGCCACCTGGGCGAACTGCTTGGGCAGATCGCCGTTCATGCGGCGCGTGAACTCGGCTGCCAGTTCAGGAAAGGCGGCCTGGTAGGCGGCGAAACGCTCGTTCCAGGCCTGTTCGGCAGCCAGGCCCGTGGCGCGCGCGTTCCAGTCGGCGTACACCTCGTCGGGCACGGTAAAGGGCGCAGAATTCCAGCCCAGCGCTTCGCGCGTCAGGGCGATTTCCTCGGCGCCCAGCGGCTCGCCGTGGGCCTTGGCGGTGTTCACACGGTTGGGCGAACCCTGGCCGATGTGTGTCTTGCAGATGATGAGCGAGGGGCGCTCGGTTTGCTGGTGCGCTTCGGCAATGGCGGCGGACACTTTTTCGGCATCGTGCCCGTCGACCGGACCGATCACATTCCAGCCGCAGGCCACGAAGCGCAGCGCGGTGTTGTCGATGAACCAGGGCTGTACCTGGCCATCGATGCTGATACCGTTGTCGTCGTACAGCGCGATCAGCTTGTTCAGCTTCCAGGCACCGGCCAGGGCCACGGCCTCGTGGCTGATGCCTTCCATCAGGCAACCGTCACCCATGAAGGTGTAGGTGTGGTGGTCCACCACGGCATGGCCTTCGCGGTTGAACTCGGCCGCCAGCAGCTTCTCGGCCAGCGCCATGCCCACGGCATTGGTCAGGCCCTGGCCCAGCGGGCCCGTCGTGGTTTCCACACCGGGGGTGACGCCCACTTCGGGGTGACCAGCGGTCTTGCTGTGCAGTTGGCGGAAGTTCTTCAACTCCTTCATGGGCAGGTCGTAGCCCGTGAGGTGCAGGAGCGCGTACAGCAGCATGGAGGCGTGACCATTGGAGAGCACGAAACGGTCGCGGTTGGCCCAGTGCGGGTTGGCCGGGTTGTGCTGCAGGTGCTGGCCCCACAGCGCCACGGCCATGTCCGCCATGCCCATGGGGGCACCGGGATGGCCGGAATTGGCTTGTTGAACGGCGTCCATTGCGAGTGCGCGGATTGCATTCGCCATCTGTTGAGAATTGGCCATGTGGGGCGGTTCCGGTCAGGGAGAGGAGGGAAAACCCGAGATTTTAGCGGTGTGCCCAAAAGGCCGCGTCCGATGCGCCTGCATCGATGCACTACAGTGCTGCGATGAACGGCGCCACACCTCCCTTGTCCGCGACCCCACAGCCTGCGGCTTTGCTACTGGCCGCCGGTCGTGGAGAGCGCATGCGGCCCCTGACCGATACCACGCCAAAGCCCCTTCTGGCCGTGCAAGGCAGGCCTTTGCTGGAGTGGCACTTGCAGGCCCTGGCCCAGGCCGGCGTGCCGCGTGTGGTCATCAATACGGCCTGGCTGGGCGAGCAGATCAGCGACTATTTTCAAGATCATTTTGATCTACAGGGCACACCCAAAAAGCGCAACGCGCTATCGATTTCATACTCGCACGAAGGACGCGATTTTGGCGGTGCGCTGGAGACGGCGGGCGGCATTGCGCGTGCATTGCCGCTGCTGAGCAACATGTTCTGGCTGGCCGCAGGCGACGTCTATGCGCCCGACTTCCGCTTCGACGCTGCAGCCGCCAACACGTTTGCCGCCAGCAGCATGCTGGCCCACCTGTGGCTGGTGCCCAACCCGGCACACAACGCGCGCGGCGACTTCGGCCTCTCGCCCGAGGGCCTGGCCTTGAACCTGGCGCCCGGTGACCCTGCGCACCGCTACACCTACAGCACCATCGCACTGCTGCGCGCTGAACTGTTCGCGCCGCCCTGGTGTGATATTCCCCCTGGCAACCCCCAGGGTGTCAAAGCCCCTCTGGCCCCGCTGCTGCGTAGTGCCATGGACAATGGCCGCGTCAGCGCGCAGCTTTACACCGGTCGATGGACGGATGTAGGCACCCCCGAGCGGCTGGCTGAACTCAACACAATCGCCCCTGCGCCATGACCCTGACCGTGCCCCATTCCGTCTACGCCGAACGCCGCGCGCGCCTGGCCGCCCAACTGGGCACCGATGGCATCGCCATCGTCCCCACCGCACCCGAGCGCATGCGCAACCGCGACAGCGATTTTCTGTACCGCCACGACAGCTACTTCTACTACCTCACGGGCTTTACAGAGCCCGGCGCCTGCCTGGTACTGGCGCAGGACGGCAAGAGCACGCTGTTCTGCAATCCCAAGGACCCTGAGCGCGAGATCTGGGACGGCTACCGCCTCGGGCCCGAGGCCGCCCTAGGCGCGCTGGGCGTGGACGCAGCGCATTCGGCAGCCGAGCTGGACCAGCGCCTGCCGCGCATGCTGGAGAACCGCGCCTGCGTCTGGTACCCGTTTGCCACGCACTCGGGCCTGGCGGCACGTGTGGACAGCTGGTTGACGCCGGTGCGTGCCCGTGTGCGCTACGGCGCGCTCTGCCCGGCGCGGCAGGCCGATTTGTGCCTGCTGCTGGACGAGATGCGCCTGGTGAAAGATGCGCACGAGCTGGCCCTGATGCGCCACGCCAGCGACATCAGCGCCGCCGCCCACATTCGCGCCATGCGGCGCTGCGCCCGCATGCTGCGGGCAGGCGAGGACGTGCGCGAGTACCACCTCGATGCCGAACTGCTGCACGCATTTCGTGACCAGGGTTCTCAGGCACCGGCCTATGGCTCCATCGTGGCCGCCGGGGCCAATGCCTGCGTGCTGCACTACCGCGCCGACAAGGCGCCCGTGCGTGATGGCGAGCTGGTGCTGATCGACGCAGGCTGTGAGTTCGATGGCTACGCCAGCGACATCACACGCACCTTTCCGGCCAACGGGCGTTTCACCGGGCCGCAGCGCGCGCTCTACGAGCTGGTGCTGGCCAGCCAGGAAGCCGCCGTGGCTGCAACACGCGCAGGCGCGCGCTTCAACGCGCCGCACGAGGCCACGGTGGCGGTGCTGGCGCAAGGCCTGCTGGACCTGGGCCTGCTGGACAAGCGCCAACATGGCACGGCGCAGGATGTGATCGAGCGCCGTGCCTACTTCCAGTTCTATATGCACCGCACCAGCCACTGGCTGGGCATGGACGTGCACGACTGCGGCAGCTACGTGGAGCCGTCAGAGGTGGGTCAGACCAGCGAGCGCCGCGACCCGCTGTCGGGTGAAATCATCGTGGACCGCCCCAGCCGCATCCTGCGCACAGGCATGGTGCTGACCATCGAACCCGGCTTGTATGTACGCCCGGCGCCCGGCGTGCCCGAGGCCTTCCACCACCTGGGCATCCGCATCGAAGACGATGCCGTCGTACAGCAGGAGGGCTGTGAGCTGATCACGCGCGGCGTGCCGGTGCAGCCCGACGCGATCGAAGCGCTGATGCGCGACTGATTTCTGGCTTAACCGCTCGCGGGGCCGTAGACGCGCCGCGCATCCTCCAGGCACTGGGGCCGGGCATCGTCGGCCACTGCTTTACAGCGCTCACGGGCAACCTCGTAGTCCAATGCTCGGCGTTCAACGGCCGCCTTTTTGCGGGCTGCCGCCACGGCGGCGTCTCGAGCGGCAGGCGTGTTGGCCATCTGCGTTTCGAGGCGCGCAATGTTGGCGTCTTCGAGAGCGCGCACATGCAAAGCCTTGGCGTCCTTCTTGCACACCTTGCGGGCCTGGCCTGGGCGTTCGTTGCATTTTTCCTGGTTCACCGCGTAGGCCACGTCAGCGCGCACCACGGTGGCCTGGTAATCGGCGTTGTTGCTGGGCGCCAAACGCGCCTGCAGGTCGGCCAGCGCGATCTTCTTGCGCCCCTGGGCCTCCTTCATGCACACGTTCCGGGCATTTGCGTCCAAGGTCTTGCAGTGTTTGTATTGGGCTTTGTAGTCGGCGCTGGCCTGCACCTTGGCCGCGTTGAACCCGGCCCTGTCCATGGCCATCCCGGTGTTGGCTGCGAAGCCGGCGGCGGCCAGAACCAGCCAGGTGCGTGCGAAGCTCATGGTGCAACTCTCCAGAAGGTCAAAAAACGGCACGACACACCGTGCCATGCCGTAAGGCCCGCAGGCCTTGTATCGTCATTCTGTTTCCAAATCATTCGTGTCTAGGCGCGAAGCCGCAGACAGTGCTGTGCGCGGCAAGGCGAAGCAACAACGACACGGATGGTTTAGAAATGGAATCAGTCGTTGAAACGGAATTCAGGGTGGCGTGCTTGCCACTCCTTGAGCTGCTTCTCGGCGGCGTCGCGCACCAGTCCATGGCGCTCCTGGAGCTTGCCGATGAACTGCTCACGACGGCCTGCAATCACGTCCAGATCGTCGTTGGTCAGCTTGCCCCATTGCTCCTGCACCTTGCCGGTAAATTGCTTCCAGTTGCCTTTGATACGGTCTTCATTCATGGTGTGTTTCCTCTGTCGATTCACTTGTGCCGTCCCTGCACCGTGCTGGGGACTATTGCAAGAAGCGATGGGGAAACTGTAGGCCACGGAGCGCGCGCCAGGCGTAGGCCAGGCCACGCACTGCGCGTCGGTGCGGGACTACGCCGGTAGGAACACACTGGCGACTCGCAAAGGGGAAACACAGCGTCGGCGCGGTGCTCAGCGCCCAGCTTGCTCCAGCCACTCGGCCACTTCGCGCGCCACTTGTTCGGTGGCCTGCGCCAGCGCCTGCGTGCCGCCCTGGGCATCCGGACGGGTGGCAGGCTGGCGCACGATGAACAGGCGCTGCGCCAGCAGGTTCTCCCCCAGGGCCGAGGGCTGGGTCAGCGTGGCGCGCAGGCGCACCAGGCCATCACTGTGCTGTGCGCTGGCAAACACCTGGCTGAACTCTTCGAGCTCCACCCGTAGCACGGCCGGGGGCTGGCCGTTGGCCCGTGCGCCGGCCAGCGCCCCGGCCATGCCGATGACGGTGCGGCGCTGGCCCAGCCGAGCCTGCAGGCTCTGGCGCACCAGCTGGATGGGCGGCTGACTCCAACGGGCGGCCTGGTAGGGGCGCAATTGCTGGGCATCCGCGTAGGCCAGGCGATAGTGCACGGCGGTGCTGCCCTCGGGCAGCCCGGCACTGTCCACCGTGGCCAGCGCCAGGGGCGGCAGTGCGGCCTGTGGCTGCGCGGGGGCAGGTTCTTGCAAGCCCGGGCCAAAGTCGTACAGCACCGGGCGTTCAGGCGCCGCAGGCAGGGCCGAGCATCCCGCCAAAACAATCAAAGAAAAAACGGCTGTAGCGCCCGTCCACAAAGCGCTGTTAGCTATTAATTTAGGAGTATTCATGCTTATTGTCCTGCGGGCTGGGCCAGGGGTGGGGTAAAGCCGGTCTCGCCCGGCCCAGGCTGTCCCCGGCCCGGACCGTACAAAAAGCCCTGCGGGTTGTCGCTCACGCCCGCAGCGGCCCGCCCGACCATGCGGGCAGCGCGCGACGTCTCGTCGGCAGCACGCTCCATACGGGGCAGGGTGGTGGCGCCAAAGCGATCCACGGCCTGTGCCAACGATTGGGCGCTGCGGCTGGCCTGGTCGATGGCCCCTTCGGGGGCATTCAGCCGTTGCGCGGTCCGGTCGATTTCGGTCGCCATGGCAGCCACCTGGTTACCGGCCTTCTGCAGCGAGTGCAGCGCCAGACTGGCGTCGTGCGCCAGCGGGGGCAGCGCAGCCAGGGCCGGATCAAGGCGCTGCACCACGGTGCGGTCGAGCCGCTGGCTCAGGGTGTTGACACTGCCTGCGACCTGGCCGATGTTGGCCAGGGCCTCACGCAGCAGGCGCTGGTTGTCTTCGGCCAGCAGCAGGTTGATGCGCTTGGTGGCCTCCTGCACCTGGCTCAAAATGGCGGGACCTTGTTCGGACAACTGGCTGAAGGGCGAGTTGCGCAGGGGCAGGCGGGGCAGGCCGCTGGGGCCCGGGGGCAGGGGCGGGTAGTTTTCGCCAGCGTCGTCCAGCAGCACATACGCCAGACCGGTGACGCCTTGGTAGCCCAACACGGCAAAGGTGGTTGGGGCAATGGGTGCATCGACGCTCACCGCGATGCGGATCAGCACGTTGCCGCTGGTCTGGTCGTCAAAGCCAATGTGCGTGACCTTGCCCACGGAAACGCCCTTGTAGCGCACCGCAGCCTGCGGCTGAAGACCGCTGACACCATCACTGCTGGAGAGCTCATAGGTCTGGTAGCGGCCACTGTCCCGGGTCAGCCAGACGGCCAGGCCAATGACCATGGCTGTGACAACCAACACAAAAATGCCTGCGGCGAATGCATGTGACTTGTTTTCCATCAGCGCTCCTTGACGGCGTTGGGAGGGGCCATGGCGCGGCGTCCGCGCTCGCCCTGGAAGAATTGCTGCACAAAGGGGTGATCGAAGTTCACCACCTCTTGCGGGGATGCAGAAACAATGACCTTCTTGTCGGCCAGTACGGCCACGCGCGAGGCCAGGGCAAACAGGGTGTCCAGATCGTGCGTGACCATCACCATGGTCACGCCCAGCGCGGCGTGCAGTTCACGCACCAGCGCACAGAATTCGTCAGCGCCATTGGGGTCGAGACCGGCGGTGGGCTCATCGAGCAGCAGCAGCGGCGGGTCCATGATGAGCGCGCGCGCCAGGGCCACGCGCTTGATCATGCCCCCCGAAAGATCGGCCGGCATGCGCGTGGCATGCTCGGGCTTGAGGCCGACCATCTGCAGCTTGACCATGGCGGCATCGCGCACCAGATCGGCGGGCAGCGTGCCCAGCTCCTTGAGGGCAAAAGCAATGTTGTCCAGCACGTTGAAGGCCGAATACAGCGCGCCATGCTGGAACAGCATACCCACACGGCTGGCCGCGCCTTCGCCGCCCATTTCATCGGCCGGGCGGCCCAGCACCGTGACGCTACCGCGCGCCGGGTGCAGCAGGCCCAGCATCTGGCGCAGCAACACCGTCTTGCCGGTGCCCGAGCCGCCCACCAGCGCAAGCATCTCGCCGCGGTTCACGGTCAGGCTCAGATCCTGGTGCACGGCAAAGGCTTCGCTGCCCTTGCCAAAGACGGACCACAGCCCCTCAATGCGGACCACGGCTTCGGCGGCGGGGGTGGATGGCTGCACGTCGCTCATGTCTCAAAAGCCCACATTTTTGAAGGCCACGGCAAACAACGCATCCACGATGATGACCATGGTGATCGAGGTAACCACCGAGGCCGTCGTGCCTTCGCCCAGGCTCTGCGTATCGGGCTTGACGCGCAGCCCCCAGTGGCAGCCGATGAGGGCAATCAGCGTGCCAAACACGACCGATTTGGACAACGCCAGCGTGAGGTTGCCGAACCCGACGGCCAGCGGTAGCGCATGAATGAAATAAGCGGGCGAGATCCCCATGGCCACATCGGCGGCCAGCATGCCGCCCGCCAGCGCCGACAAGGTGGTCCACACACTGATCAGCGGCATGGCCAGCGCCAGCGCCAGCGCACGCGGCAGCACCAGCCGGAAACCCTGGGGAATGCCCATAACGCGCATGGCGTCGAGCTCCTCGGTCACGCGCATCACCCCGATCTGCGCCGTAATGGCCGAACCTGAACGGCCCGCCACCAAAATGGCGGCCAGCATGGGCCCCAGCTCGCGGATCAGCGAGATGCCCAGAATATTGACGATGAACGCCTCGGCACCGTACTGGCGCAACTGCAGGGACATGAGATAGGCCAGCACCACACCAATCAAAAAACCTACCAGCGCCGTAATGGGCAGTGCCGTGGCCCCCATGCGGAACAGGTGCCCGGACACATCACGCCAGGGCGCGCGGCGCGGTGCACGCAACAGGCGCAGGCTGTCGAGCAGCATCTGCCCCACCAGCAGCAGCAAGTGGCGGGCATGGTCCACGCCGTGCAGTACCTGCAGACCCAGGCGATCCACCTGGTCGAGCAACCGCCAGGGTTCAGGCTCGGGGGCCTCCGTGCTGTAGCGCGCGACCCGCTCCAGCATGGTGCGCTGGCCCTCGTCCAGCGCCAGCCGCTGGGGCCAGGCCCGGCCCCAGTGGTTCCAAAGCAATTGCGCGCCCACGTGGTCCAGCCACTGCAAACCACGCAGGTCCCATCCCAGTGGCGCCTGTGCGGGCAGGTCCTTCAACTGGGCTTGCAATACCCGCCATTGCGTGCGTGCGCCCAGCTCCGCAGCCCCCCAGCGCCCACGCAGCAAAGCGCACGGCCCTTCGGGCGTGTCGGTGCGAACGATGTGCGGAGCGCTGTCGGACATGGAGCAGGAGGTTACGGTATGCAGGCAGGTCACGGCCACCCCGCGGTGGGCGGCGACGTGAAACCACCGCGCTGGAGTATCATTAAAAACAGCTTCTAGCGCAATACTGGTTTGCGTTAATTGCTACTATTTTAATAGCTTGATTGCTCTGTGTTGCGCCTACGCCGCACTCCCATGGCACGATAGCCGCAGGAACGCCCCACACCAAAGACACCATGAGCGACACGACCTTCGACTACATCATCATCGGCGGCGGCACGGCGGGCGCCTTGCTGTGCAACCGCCTGAGCGCCCGCGGCAACCGGCGCGTATTGCTCGTCGAAGCGGGCCGCAAAGACGACTACCACTGGATCCACATCCCCGTGGGCTACCTGTATTGCATCGGCAACCCGCGCACCGACTGGATGTACCAGACCGAGCCCGATGCCGGACTCAATGGCCGCAGCCTGCGCTACCCGCGCGGCAAGACGCTGGGCGGCTGCAGCAGCATCAACGGCATGATCTACATGCGGGGCCAGGCGCGCGATTACGACCAGTGGGCCCGCCTCACGGGCGATGACAGCTGGTGCTGGGACCAGGTACTGCCGGACTTCCGTCGCCACGAAGACCATTGGCGCCTGGACAAGGCCGGCGATGCCTCTCCTGCGTTTGCACGCCTGCATGGCAACAAATCCCACGGCAGCACAGGCGAATGGCGCGTGGAGCGCCAGCGCCTGCGCTGGGACGTGCTGGACGCCTTTGCCCATGCCGCGCAGCAGGCCGGCATACCCGCCACCGACGACTTCAACGGCGGCACCAACGAAGGCGTGGGCTATTTCGAGGTCAACCAGAAAAAGGGCTGGCGCTGGAACACCGCCAAGGCTTTCCTGCGCCCCACCTGCTACGGTCGTGCCAACTTCGAAATGTGGACCAGCGCGCAGGCCGCGCGCCTCATCGTGGCACCCCAAAGCGATGGCAGCCGCCGCTGCACGGGCGTGCAAGTCTGGACCGGCAAAGAGATGGTGACCGCACATGCCCGCTGCGAAGTGGTGCTGAGCGCGGGCGCCATCAACTCGCCACAGTTGCTGCAGCTCTCGGGCATCGGCCCGGCAGCGCTGCTGCGCGAGCACGGTATGGACGTGGTGCACGACCTGCCCGGCGTGGGGGCGAATCTGCAAGACCACCTGCAGATCCGCTCGGTCTACAAAGTGCAAAGCGTCAAGACCCTGAACACCCTGGCAAGCACGCTGACCGGCAAGGCCCTGATCGGCCTGGAATACGCCCTCAAGCGCAGTGGTCCCATGAGCATGGCGCCCTCGCAACTCGGCGCCTTCACGCGCAGCAGCACCGGCCAAGCCCACGCAAACATCGAATACCACGTCCAGCCCCTCTCGCTGGATGCGTTTGGCGAACCGCTGCACAACTTCCCTGCTTTCACCGCCAGCGTGTGCAACCTGAACCCGACCAGCCGGGGCACGGTGCAGATCAAAAGCGGCCGTTTCGAGGACGCCCCGGCAATCGCGCCCAACTATCTGAGCACCCCCGAAGACCGCCAGGTGGCCGCTGACAGCCTGCGCGTGACGCGCCGTATCGTTGCGCAGCCGGCCCTGGCCCGCTACCAACCCGAAGAATTCAAGCCGGGCGTGCAATTCCAGACCGATGAAGACCTCACACGCCTGGCGGGCGACATTGCCACCACCATCTTCCACCCCGTGGGCACCACGAAGATGGGGCAGGACAGTGACCCGATGGCCGTGCTCGATGCACGCATGCGCGTGCGCGGCATCCAGGGACTGCGCGTGGTGGATGCGGGCGCCATGCCCACCATCACCAGTGGCAACACCAACTCCCCCACGCTGATGATGGCCGAGAAGGCCGCCACCTGGATTGAAGCCGACCATCCTGGCTAAAGACGGGGCGACGATTCGTGAAACGAGGGCGGGAAATCCCCAATGCCCCTCAGGGGCATGCACCGTTACAGTGCATGCACTCGACAGCGCACCCCGGTGTGCCAAGCGGGGGGCCGGGGAGACAACCTACAGCCACAACCACAACCACAACCATCTTCAAAGTGCCCGATGAGGCGCAGTTTTTTATAAACGCTGGCATGTCCAGCGTTTTTTTTCGCTCGCCCATGCCCTTGCAAGGCGGATGCGACAATCCCCCGCATGGAATGGATATTGGTTTCGCTGGCCTCGTTGCTCGCCGGCTTTGTGGATGCGATCGTAGGCGGCGGCGGCCTGATTCTGCTGCCGGCATTGTTCGCCACCTTCCCGAGCGCGCCCCCTGCGACGTTGCTGGGAACAAACAAAAGCGCCTCGATCTGGGGCACGGCGATGGCCACCTGGCAATACAGCCGCCGGGTGCAAATCCGCTGGCAGGCCATGCTGCCCGCCGCGCTGGCCGGCTTCGTCGGTGCCTTCGCCGGTGCCTGGGCCGTCACCGTTCTCTCACCCGATTTCCTGCGCAAGCTCCTGCCCCTGGTGCTGCTGGCCGTGCTGGCGTACACGCTGGCCAAGAAAGACCTGGGACGCCACCATGTCCCGCGTTTCGCAGAAAACGCCGAATGGATAGCCGCCTGCGCGATTGGCCTGAGCGTAGGTTTTTACGACGGCTTCTTCGGCCCGGGCACCGGTAGCTTCTTCGTATTCCTGTTCGTGCGCTGGCTGGGCTACGACTTTCTGAATGCCTCGGCATCGGCCAAGCTGCTCAATGTGTCCACGAATATCGCGGCACTGATCCTCTTCACGTACAAAGGCCATGTCTGGTGGCATTTCGCACTTCCGCTAGCGGTGGCCAATGTGGTGGGCAGCGTGCTCGGGACACACATGGCACTCAAACACGGCACCGGTTTCGTGCGTTGGATTTTCATTTTTGTGGTCAGCATTCTGATCCTCAAAACCGGCTACGACGCCTTTCTGCGTTGACGCCATAAGGGTTGTCCTTAATAGGCATCCCTGCAAAGCCCCCCTCTATAATCGCGGCAGCTCAAAGACATGGCGCCGCAACAATCCTTGTGACGCCATGTGATTTTTTCTGGTTCCGGCCTTGCTACCAGCAGGCCGGATTTTTTGTACCTGAACCACCCCCGACAGGACACAAGATGAAGTTGCTCAAGCTCGTTGCCTCCGCTGTGGCGCTGTGCGCCGTTTTCTCTGCCCAGGCGCGCACCCTCGACGAAATCAAAAAAGACGGCAAGATCCTCATTGCCACCGAAGGGCAATTCGCACCCTTCAACTTCTTCAACGGCACCACGCTGACCGGTTTCGAGGTCGATTTGGCCGAGCTCGTCGCCAAGAAAATGGGCGTCACCATCCAATGGAAGACCCTGGGCTTTGACGCCCTGCTCACCGGCTTGCGGCAGGACCGCTGGGATCTGGTGATTGCCTCGCACGGCATTACCGATGAGCGCGCCAAGGCCGTCACGTTCACCGAGCCGCACTACTGCTCGGGCGGCATGATCATCGCCATGGACCCGGCCATTCGCACCGCCAAGGACCTGGCAGGCAAGGTGGTGGCGGTACAGACCGGCACCAGCTATCTCGAAAATGTGCAGAAGGTTTCTGCCATCAAGGAGATGAAGAACTTCCCGACCGACGTGGATGCGCGCAGCGCACTCAACTCCAAGCGCGTGGATGCCTGGGTCACCGACCGTTTCGTGGCCAAGGCCGTCGTGGAAAAGAACCCGAATGCCGGCTTCAAGCTGGGTGACATGCTGTTCATCGAGCGCATTGCCGCCGCCGTGGCCAAGGGCAACCAATCGCTGGCGCAGGGCTGGTCCAAAGCCCTGGCCGAGACCATGGCCGACGGTAGCTACACCCAGCTTTCCAAAAAGTACTTCAACGAAGACGTGCGCTGCAACTGAGCGCGGGCAATCGCCCTTTCTGACGGTTTCTCATGCTCATCGCCCTTTGGCCGCACCACTGGAGCCGCCAGCAGCGCAGCAATGCCACGCTGGTCAGTGCTCTGGTGCTGATGGTGTTCGCTCTGGCCCTTCTGGGCCAGCTTCTGTCGTTCCTGCCCGAGCCCATTGGCCCGAATGCACAAGCCTTTTCTGCAGGGGCCCGCACCACGCTGTGGCTCACGCTGATCAGCGGTAGCGTCGGACTGGTGCTGGGCACATCCGCTGCGCTGGCACGCACCGCGCGCTGGGCTGCGCTGCGCTGGGTGGCCAGCTTCTACATCTGGGCCATTCGCGGTACGCCGCTGCTGGTGCAGATCCTGTTTGTCTATTTCGCCCTGCCAGTGCTCGTCCCCGGCCTGAACCTGCCTGATTTTGCAGCGGCCGTGGTGGCATTGGCCCTGAACGTAGGCGCCTACAACGCCGAGGCCATACGGGCCGGGTTGCTGGCCGTGCCCCGGGGCCAGACCGAGGCCGCACGCGCTCTGGGCCTGGGCCGTACGCATGTGTTCTTTGACGTTGTTTTCCCCCAGGCCTTCAAGATTGCGTTGCCACCCCTGGTGAGCAATTTCGTGGCCTTGCTCAAGGATTCCTCGCTGGCGTATGCCATTGGCGTGGTGGAGTTGACCAATGTGGGCAACCGCATCCAGTCGGCCACCTTCCAGCCCATTGCCACGCTCACCACGGTGGCAGTGACCTACCTGCTGCTGACCACATTGGTGACGCAAATCTCCAACGCCATTGAATACCGCTTCGACGTGGAAGGGCGCAACCAATGAGCGCGGTCAGCCCTTACATCGTGGCCGACCGGGTCTGCAAATCATTCGGCGCGCACCAGGTGCTGCGTGATGTGTCCACGCACTTCAACACCGGCGAGGTCACGGTCATCATCGGCGCCTCGGGCTCGGGCAAGAGCACGCTGCTGCGCGCCATCAACCGGCTCGAACCGCACGACAGCGGCACCATCACCATCGATGGTGTGGCCGTCACGGACGACCCAAACACCTTGCAGCGCCAGCGCAGCGAAGTCGGCATGGTGTTCCAGCAGTTCAACCTGTTTGGCCACCTGAGCGTGCTCGACAACATCACGCTGGCGCCTCGTCGCATTCGCCACACCAAACGCACCCAGGCCAACGAAGAAGCCATGGTGCTGCTGCGCCGGGTGGGCCTGCAAGAGCATGCGTACAAGTACCCCTGGCAATTGTCGGGGGGTCAGCAGCAGCGCGTGGCCATTGCCCGCGCGCTCGCCATGGCACCCAAAGTGATGCTGTTCGACGAACCCACGTCGGCCCTCGACCCCGAAATGGTGCAGGAAGTGCTGGACGTGATGCGTGAATTGGCCCGTGGCGGAATGACCATGATCGTGGTCACGCACGAGATGGGCTTTGCCCGCGAAGTGGCTGACCGCGTGCTCTTTTTCGACCAGGGCTGTATCGCACATGACGCCCCACCCACCGATTTTTTCAACGACCCGGGCAACGACCGCATCCGGGCCTTCATTGGCCGCATGGGCGCCTGAGATCCAGAGCCCACCGCCTTCGCAACACCCCCAAAAACCCAACGGAGTGACCATGAAACTGACCCCCGCATTCGTGACCCTGCTGGCCGCTGGCCTGTGCAGCCTGCCCCCGGGCGCCCTGGCCCAGTCCGCCAAGGATTTTGAAGAGCTGCGCAACGAGCTCAAAGCCTTGCGCGCCGAACTCAACCAGATGAAGACCCAGCAGTCCCAGGCACCCGCCGCTTCGGCATCGGGCTGGAACGACCGCATCGACGCGGTCGAACTCAAGCAGAAAGATGCCGTGGTACTGGGCGACATTCCCGGCAGCTTCCGTCTGCCGGGCAGCGAAACCTCTATCCGCGTCTACGGCTTTGCCGAAGCCAATCTGATCAAGGACTTCAAGGGCACAGCGCCTGGCGACAACTTCTCCAACCTGATGGAGCAGCCCCTGGGCAAAAGCGAAAACGGCAAGACCGTGCTGACCGGTCAAACCTCGCGCTTTGGTTTTGAGACATCGACCCCCATGGCCAACGGCGCCTTCAACACCAAGATCGAGGCCGACTTCTACGGCTACTGTGGAGCAGAGTGCAACCGCAACCGCCTGCGCCTGCGCCACGCCTATGGCGAGTACGCGGGCTGGCTGATCGGCCAGACCTGGTCCACCTTCATGGATCTGGACAATCTGCCCGAGACCGTGGACTTCAATGGCCCGCCCGGCGCCACCTCACGCCGCCCGGTACAGGTGCGCTACACCTACAACAATCCCAGCGTAGCGAAGTTCCAGTTTGCTGTGGAAGACCCCTCCGACGGCGCGCACTCGCCCAATCTCATTGCACGCATTGACAAGGCCTACGACTGGGGCAGCATGAGTGTCCGCGCACTCTCGCACGAACAACGCATGGACGGCGTGAGCAAGCGCGGCCTGGGTTTTGGCCTGTCGGGCTCCTACAAGCTCACCGGAACCACCACGCTGATGGCGCAGTACACCCTGATGGACGGCGACAACGATGGTGCCTACCTGGTCGGCGCCAACTATCCCGTGGTGGATGGCAACACGCTGCGCCTGGACCGGGCCCAGGGCGTGGTCCTGGGTCTGGGCAATGTATTCAGCGAGCAGTTGCGCGGCACCCTGTCCATGGGCTGGGTGAAGTCCCGCCGCAAACTGGGTGACGATTACGTAAATGCGTACGGCTCGGAAGGCAACCTCAAGTTGTTCCAGTGGCATGCCGGGCTGTATTACACGCCCATCAAGAACGTGGAACTGGGCGGTGAATTGCTGGGTGGCCGGCGCACCACCTTTGCCAATGAAACGGGCCGCATGACACGCCTGAACCTGCAGGCGCGTTACCTCTTCAACTGATCTTCCTGGCACCCCTCACGAAGCTGGCCGGGCAACCGGTCAGCTTTTTTTAATGCGTCGTGAACGTTATGGCCTGTTGGCCCTGCTGCTTGTCACCATGGTGTGGGGAACCACCTTCCCGGCCATGAAACTGCTGTCTGCCCAGCTGGATGCTCTGCAGATCATCTGGCTGCGTTTTGCCATTGCGCTGGTCGTTCTCGGGCCGCTATGGTGGGGCATGCGCCGTGGCGAACGTCTGTGGGGCTGCGCCCTGGGGTTGCTGCTGTTTCTGGCGTTCTGGCTGCAGATCGAGGGACTCGCACGCACCAGCAGCAACCGCAATGCTTTCGTCACCGGCCTGAATGTGCTGGTCGTGCCGCTGCTGGCCATGCTGGCCCTCAAGCGCCGCTATGGCTGGCAGCTGTGGGTCGCCTGCGCGATGGCCTGTGCCGGGATGTTGCTGATGTTCCATGAGGACGAACCATGGAACCTGGGGGATTCACTGACCCTGGTCAGCACCCTGTTCTACGCTATCTACATCCTGGCCCTGGAAGAGTGCGCCCGCCGCCACACTGCTCTACCGCTGCGCGCCACCCGCATGGCCGCCGCGCAGGCCACGACGATGTGCCTGGCATCCATGGTGCTGCTTCTGGCCCGGGGCGATGGCATGGACTGGCTGGGAACGCTCGCGCACATCGGCTCTTCTGCCTGGATCGCATTGCTCTACCTGGGCCTGCTGGCCAGCGTGGTGGTGGTCACACTGCAAGCCTGGGGGCAGCAGCGCGTGGACGCCATGCGCAGCGCCATCATTTTTGGCCTGGAGCCCGTCTTTGCGGCTCTCACTGCCTGGGCCTTGCTGGGCGAACGCCTGGGCTGGGCGGGTTTGAGTGGCGCCAGTCTGGTCGTGGCCGCCTTGGTGTTCAGCCAGTTGGGCCCAGCCTCGGCCGCCAGCGCTCCCACCTGACGCCCTTCATTCTGCTGCGGGCAGAGCGATGTCGGCCACCTGCCGGGGCTTGCCGATGGGCGCCGTCGCCATACCTTTGCGCGTGGCGACCATGTCTTCTTCACTGGGATATTCACCCTGGAGCCAGTAGTCAAAGACACGCCGGGCAATCGGCGCAGCATGGGCGGCGCCAAAACCGGCATTCTCAACAATGACCGCCAACGCGATCTGGGGCGCCTCGACCGGAGCGAAGGCGATATAAAGCGCATGGTCTCTCTGGCGTTCTTCCAGTTTGGCGGCGTTGTAACGGTCCTTCTGCCCGATGGTCACGGCCTGCGCTGTGCCCGTCTTGCCGGCAGACAAATAACGTGCCCCCGCAAACACGCGGGTCGATGTACCTCCCTGCGTCACACCCGCCATGGCCCGGCGCACCACATCGACATTGGCAGGTTTGAATCCCAAGTCCACGGCTGCCGGTTGCTCGATAGGGTGGCTGTTGCGTGTCACGGCGTCCAGTGTGGCAATACCCAGGTGGGGTCGGTGCTGCACCCCGCCATTGGCCAATGTGGCAGTGGCCTGCGCCAGTTGCAGCATGGTGAAGGTGTTGTAGCCCTGCCCAATACCCAGCGAAATGGTCTCTCCTGCATACCATTTCTTTTGCTCAGGCCGACGATAGGCGTTGCGCTTCCATTCCTGGCTGGGCAATACTCCGCGCACCTCGCCGTTGAGGTCAATGCCCGTGATCTGCCCCAGCCCCAGAGGCTTCATGAAGTCGTGCATGGCATCCACACCCATGTCGTTGGCCAACTGGTAGTAGTACACGTTGCTGGACTGCACTATGCTGCGGTACATATCCACCGCACCCAGGCCGTGATCGCCGTGGCTGCGAAAGGTGTGCCCACCAAACGTCCACGAGCCGTTGTCCATGGTGATGGCGTTGGGCGTGCGCTTGCCAGTCTCCAGCGCCGCGAGCGCCATGAAAGGCTTGTAGGTGGAGCCTGGAGGGTAGGTACCGCGCAGCGCACGGTTGAGCAAAGGTTTGTCGAGCGACTGGTTGAGCGCCGTCCAGTTTTCTACATCGATGCCTTCAACAAAGAGGTTCGGATCAAAGGTCGGCTTGCTCACCAGGGCCAGTATTTCCCCCGTGCGTGGATCGATGGCGACCAAGGCTCCACGGCGGTCTCCATACAAATCCTCGATCATCTTTTGCAGTTTGATGTCCAGCGACAGCTTTACCGTCTGGCCAGGCGTCGCTGGGAAGCTGTCGAGCCTGCGCACAGCCCGGCCACCCGCCGAGGTTTCCATCTGCTCGACACCGGTGATGCCGTGCAGCGCAGACTCGAAACTGTGCTCGATCCCCAATTTGCCGATGTATTCGGTGCCCCGGTAGTTGGCTTCATCCTCCGAATCCTGGATGTGCGCCTTTTCAGCCTGGTTGATGCGCCCGATATAGCCAATGGCATGGCTGGCGACTTCGCCCAGCGGATAGTTGCGAAACAAACGCGCTTTCACATCCACGCCTGGAAAGCGGTACCGCTGCGCCGTGAAACGCGCCACTTCCTGGTCGGACAGCCGGGTGCGTATGGGCAGCGACTCGAAACCGCGCGACTCCTCCATCAGACGCCGGAAACGCCGCCGGTCGCGCTGCTGTATGTCTACCACCTGCGCCAGCGCATCGATGGTTTCTTCCAGTTCACTGACCCGGGACGGCGTGATTTCCAGGGTATAGGCCGCGTAATTGGTGGCCAGCACCACGCCGTTGCGATCCAGTATCAATCCCCGGTTGGGAACCACGGGCACGACGGCCGTGCGGTTGCTCTCGGCTTGCTCCGCCAGATCTTCATGCCGCACCACCTGCAAAAAGACCAGACGTGCCACGACCAGGCAGAAGGCGATGAAAACCACAGCGCCCACCACCAAAACCCGCCAACGAAACCGCTGGGCGTCCAGCTCGGCATTGCGCAGCTCAGTCATAACGGCAGTGCGCTGCCCACGCAGCAGCGGTGCCGACAGGACGTGTTGCGCTCAAACGCCCCCACAAATAGGTTCTCTTGCAGCATGGACACCATTACGCCCGCTTCTCATTGCGATCGGGCGACCGGCGCTGCGGCGCGAGCAGCACCCAACTGGCCAGCGGCCAAAGCGCGGCTTCCAAAATCGGCGCAACCAGCATGGACCAGCCAGGGAAAACGCCTCCAGAGAGCAGTCCCACAAGCAGCAGCACTGCGTGGGTTGCCGCAAACAGGCCCACCATCTGCAGAGTCTGCGCCCCGGGCCTGAACCACAGCACGCGCCGGTGTGTGCGGCCAGTGCCGTACAACAAAATGGCGTAAGCCAGCGCATGCTGGCCCAATAAAGCAGACTGCTGCACATCCATACACAGCCCGAGCAGGAACGCCGTGCCTATGCCAATGCGCGACGGCTGGTGCACACCCCAAAAGGCCAGCAGCAGCAGCAGGACATCGGGCATCCAGGGCACGTGGCCCAAGGGCAGCATGTTGAACGCCAGCGCCGCCACAAGACTTGCGCCAATAAATACAGGATTGGCCGGCAGCAGAAGCTGCTGACCGCGGGGCATGATCATGGCGATCCTCCCGTCATGATCGGCGCCAGCCCACTCATTTACGCCCCCTTTTCTTGCCTGCGTTGTCTTCGGGCGCAGGCCCAGGGCGCTGTGGCAATTGTCCTGCGACCGGTTCGAGCAAGAGCACATGGTGCGCACCCTGGATGGCCGCGACAGGGGCGCAATAGATGCGTGCAAACGCAGAATCAGCACGCCGTTCGACGCGCACCACCCGGGCCACCGGCAGCCCGGACGGATACACGCCGTCCAGCCCGCTGGTGGTCAGCAGATCGTTTTCCTGGACATCGGCGTTCGCTGACACGAACCGCAACTCCATGCCACCACCATGGCTGGCCACAGGGTCGCCATAGGCCACGCCCCGCGCGTTGGTGCGCATGTTGACCACCGGAATGGCCTGGTCTCGGTCGATGAGCAACGTCACTTCGCTGATAAAAGGATAGACCCGGGTGACCTGCCCCAGCACACCTGCGCCGTCGAGCACCGGAGACCCCGGCTGCACGCCGGCATCCTGGCCACGGTCCACCATGACCCGGCGTGAATAAGCATCAGTGGTCTCATACAGGATTTGCGCGGCCTGAGATGCTCCTTGCAGGCGCGCGCGCAAATCCAGCAACCGGCGCAGGCGGTCATTTTCCTGGGCCAGCTGATCGGCTTGGTGGGCTCTTTGAGATTGCATCACCAATTGCTTGCGCGCCAGGTCGGATTCAGACTGTGCGGCCTGCAGGGCCTGGAAATACCCGGCCGCCTCTCCCGCCATCTCCACCGGCTTGACCATGGCCCATTGGGCAGGATAAAGAAGGGCTGCGATCGTCTTGCGCAAAGGATCGGTCACATGGAACCGGGCATCCGCCACCATCAAAAACAGCGCCAAGGCGCTGTACAGGACAAGCTGAGAAATGGCCGAAGGCCCCTGTCGCATGAAGGATGGGGCACGGCGATCCAGCGTTCCAAGCGGCATGCGGGCCCTCTTTCAGGCAGGCAGCACGGTGGCATGTACCACCATGGCTGACGGGCTAAGTTGAACAGCCTGGTTCATGCAGCGAAAGCGCCGGGCCACGGTGGGAGTGACGCCTGAGTGGTTCAATCGCTGGTGAAAATGCTGCCGGCGCGGTCCATGCGCTCGAGCGCAATGCCGCAGCCGCGCACCACACAGGTCAAGGGGTCTTCCGCCACCAGCACGGGCAACCCTGTTTCCTCAGCGAGCAGGCGATCGAGGTCGCGCAGCAGAGCACCGCCACCGGTCAGCATCATGCCGCGCTCGGCGATGTCGGCACCCAGTTCTGGCGGGGTTTGCTCCAGCGCATTCTTGACGGCCGAAACGATCTGGTTGAGCGGCTCTGTCAGGGCTTCGAGCACTTCGTTGCTGGAAATGGTGAAACTGCGTGGCACGCCTTCGCTGAGGTTGCGACCACGCACTTCCATCTCGCGCACTTCCGAACCCGGAAAAGCACTGCCGATATGTTTCTTGATGGACTCGGCTGTGGGTTCACCAATCAGCATGCCGTAGTTGCGGCGGATGTAACTGATGATGGCCTCGTCGAACTTGTCGCCCCCCACGCGCACGCTGCCCTTGTAGACCATGCCGCCCAGCGAAATCACGCCCACTTCTGTCGTGCCGCCACCGATGTCGACCACCATCGAGCCACTGGCCTCGCTGACGGGCAGCCCCGCGCCAATGCCAGCAGCCATAGGTTCCTCAATGAGATAGACCGCTGTAGCACCCGCGGCCTCGGCAGCATCCTTGATCGCGCGGCGTTCCACCTGGGTCGAGCCGCAGGGTACGCAGATGATGATGCGCGGGCTGGGCGTGAGCAGGGTGCGGGGATGCACCATCTTGATGAACTGCTTGATCATCTGCTCGGTGATGACGAAATCCGCAATCACGCCATCCTTCATCGGGCGGATGGCCTCGATATTGCCAGGCACCTTGCCGAGCATGGCCTTGGCTTCGCGGCCCACAGCCTGGATGACCTTCTTGCCGTGCGGTCCACTTTCATGGCGTATGGCCACCACCGAGGGCTCATCCAGAACGAGGCCCTTTCCGCGGGCAAATATCAGGGTATTAGCGGTGCCAAGGTCAATGGCAAGATCGGTGGAAAAGTACCGACGGAAAATTCCGAACATTCAAAAATCCTCTCGGGCACAGCAAGCGCCTCGGCCTGCCATCGCCGGTTTTGTGGTGTCTAATCTGGGACTATTGCGCGCATTGACCCGCCAATTGCGGTGTATAGCGGCAAAGGCGGGATAATAACGCATCCCCTGTGAATAACTTCTGCCGGACCACCCGCTTGCTAAGCTTTACATCCGGTTTCCGACCCTTTTCCCCCTATGGCACTGACTCCCCAGGACATCGTCCGCATTGCCCATCTGGCACGCCTTGAAATCAGCCCCAGCGAAAGTGAGCAAGCGCTCACGCAGTTGAACGGCTTCTTCAATATTGTGGAAAAGATGCGCGCCGTGGACACCCAGGGCATCGAACCCCTGTCCCACCCCGTAGCCACCATTCAGGACATTGCGCTGCGCCTGCGCGAAGACATCGCCAGCGAGCCCAACGCACGCGATGCCAACCAGAAAAACGCCCCGGCCGTCGAGCGGGGCTTGTTCCTTGTGCCCAAAGTGATCGAGTAAGGCCTGTATGACCACCCGCACCGCACTGCATGACCTGGGCGTGGCCCAGCTTGCCGCCGAACTGCGCCAACGCCGCGTCTCCGCCGTCGAAGTGGCGCAGCATTTCCTGGCCCGCGCCCGCCAGCACCAGAATCTGGGCGCTTTCGTGGCCCTGAACGACGATGCCACGCTGGCGCAAGCGCGCAATGCCGACGTACGGCTGGGCAGCGGTACCGCCGGCCCACTCGAAGGCGTGCCCCTGGCGCACAAAGACATTTTCGTCACCCGCGATTTCCCGACCACTGCCGGATCCCGGATGCTGGCCGGATACCAGTCACCCTTCGACGCCACCGTGGTCACGCGACTGGCCGGGGCGGGCGCAGTCACCCTGGGCAAACTCAATTGCGACGAGTTCGCCATGGGTTCTGCCAATGAAAACTCGGCCGTGGCCCCCATTGGTTTCGACGCCCCTGCACCGGTGCGCAACCCCTGGGCGACGGACCGCATTCCCGGCGGTTCATCGGGCGGCAGCGCGGTCGCTGTGGCAGCACGCCTGGCACCGGCCGTCACAGGCACGGACACCGGCGGATCGATCCGCCAACCCGCCAGCTTCTGCGGTATTACGGGGATCAAGCCCACCTATGGCCGCGCATCACGCTACGGTATGGTGGCCTTTGCCTCCAGCCTGGACCAGGCCGGCCCCATGGCCCGTTCGGCCGAAGATTGCGCCCTGCTGCTCTCGGCCATGTGCGGCCCCGACCCGGACCGCGATTCCACCTCTCTCGACTTGCCTGCCGAGGACTTCAGCCGCTCGCTGAATGACTCCATTGAAGGCCTGCGCATCGGCATCCCGGCCGAGTTCTTTGGCGAGGGCCTGTCTCCCGATGTGCGCGCCGCAGTAGACGGCGCACTCAAGGAATACGAGAAGCTCGGCGCAAAATTAGTGCCCATCAGCCTGCCGCGCACCGAGTTGTCTATTCCCGTCTACTACATCATTGCCCCGGCCGAGGCCAGCTCGAACCTGAGCCGCTTTGACGGCGTGAAATTCGGCCACCGCGCCAAGGACTTTTCCGACCTCGAAGACATGTACAAAAAGACCCGCGCCGAAGGCTTTGGCGCCGAGGTCAAACGCCGCATCATGATTGGCGCCTACGTCCTCTCACACGGCTATTACGACGCCTACTATCTGCAGGCGCAAAAGATCCGGCGCATGATCGCCGACGATTTCCAGAACGCCTTCCAGCAATGCGACCTGATCGCCGGCCCCGTGGCGCCCACGGTGGCCTGGAAGCTGGGCGAGCACAGCAGCGACCCGCTGGCCGACTACCTGGCCGACATCTTCACGCTGCCCGCATCGCTGGCCGGCCTGCCCGGCATGAGCCTGCCCGCAGGCTTTGGCGAGGGTGGCATGCCCGTGGGCCTGCAGCTCATCGGCAACTATTTTCAGGAAGCCCGACTGCTCAATGCCGCGCACCGGCTGCAGCAGGCGACGGACTTCCACCTGCGCAGCCCGCTCTGAATACCATAGCTGCTTGCGCTTGATCAATAGGCAATTCAGCATCAAAACATGCTGAAACCCATATAAATCAAGCGCTGGCAGCTCCACTTTTTGATAGCCAAGGACAGCTCCCCATGTCTGCGAAACTGATCCACGGGTACGAAGTCGTCATCGGCTTCGAGACCCACACCCAGCTGGCCACCCACAGCAAGATCTTCAGCCGCGCCAGCACCGCCTTTGGCGCCGAGCCCAACACCCAGGCCTGCGCCGTGGACCTGGCCCTGCCCGGCACCCTGCCCGTGATGAACCGCGAGGCCGTGGCCTGCGCCATCAAGCTGGGCCTGGCCCTGGGCTCGCACATCGCGCCCAAGAGCATCTTCGCGCGCAAGAACTATTTCTACCCCGACCTGCCCAAGGGCTACCAGATCAGCCAGTTCGAGATCCCGGTGGTGCAGGGCGGCGAAGTGAGCTTCTACCTGGGCGATGAGCAAAAGACCGTACGCCTGGTGCGCGCCCACCTCGAAGAGGATGCAGGCAAGTCGCTGCACGAGGAATTCCACGGCATGAGCGGCATCGACCTGAACCGCGCCGGCACGCCGCTGTTGGAGATCGTGACCGAGCCCGACATGCGCTCCAGCGAAGAGGCGGTGGCCTACGCCAAGGAGCTGCACAAGATCGTCACCTGGATCGGCATCTGCGACGGCAACATGCAGGAAGGTTCGTTCCGCTGCGACGCCAACGTGTCGGTGCGCAAGCCCGGCCAACCGCTGGGCACGCGCCGCGAAATCAAGAACCTCAACAGCTTCAAGAACATGCAGCAGGCGATCGACTACGAGATCCGCTGGCAGATTGAAGAGATCGAAGACGGCCGCACCATCGAGCAAGCCACGGTGCTGTTCAATCCCGACACGGGTGAAACACGCGCCATGCGCACCAAGGAAGACGCGGCCGACTACCGCTATTTCCCCGACCCCGACCTGCCGCCGCTGGTGATTGCCCCCGAGTGGGTGGAGAACACCCGCGCGCAAATGACAGAATTGCCCCGTGCCATGGCGGCGCGCTTCGTGCAGGACTACGGCCTGCCCGAATACGACGCCACCACGCTGACGCAGAGCAAGGCCATGGCGGCCTATTTTGAGGCAGCAGCCCAGGCCAGCGGCCAGGCCAAGCTGGCGAGCAACTGGATCATGGGAGAAATGTCGCGGCGCCTGAACGCAGGCGAGATGTCGGCCGCACAAGCGCCCATCGCCACCGCGCAAATGGCCGCCATGCTGTCGCGCATTGCCGACGGGACCATATCGAACAACGCCGCCCGGCAAGTTTTCGACGAGCTCTGGACCGGTCAAGGCAGTGACGTGGACGCGATCATTGAAGCCAAGGGCCTCAAGCAGATGAATGACAGCGGCGCACTGGAAAAAATCGTCGACGAGGTGATCGCCGCCAATCCCGACAACGTCGCGCAGTTCAAGGCTGGCAAAGACAAGGCGTTCAACGCGCTGGTGGGCCAGGTCATGAAGGCCAGCAAGGGCAAGGCCAACCCGCAACAGGCCACCGACCTGCTGCGCGCCCGCCTGGGCTAACGGATTAGCGCGCTGTTGTAGTGGGTGCGACGAGCATGGGCAGCGTCGGCACGGGACGCTGGGTGGCCCACAGCTTGCGCAGCTGGGCCAGTTCTTCATCAAAGCGTTGGTGGATACGGCGCTTTTCCTGGTCTTGTCCGGCAATGAAGCGGCGCTGCTCCTGCACTTCTTCATCGTTCTCGGCCAACTGGCGGCGCAGCATCATGGGGGCTTTGGCCGGGTCCTTGCGGTAAAACTCCATTTCCAGGTCGAGCGTCTTGCGCCTGCCGTGCAGGTCTGCGATACGCTGGGTGGCTGTGGCAGTCACTGCATCCACCTGGGCAAGGGCCAGGGCGCGCTCCGCATCATGGGAGGCCTTGTCGGGGTAGCGGGCAAGCAGGACGCGTTCACGCTTGCGCTCATCGGCAATGCGATTGCGTTCTTCCTGCTCCTTGCGGCGCTCGACCTCCAGCGCGGCACGTTCATGGTCGGTCAGGGTCGGGCCGATGACGCGGCGCACGGTGCCCGTGGGACCCAGCTCGCGCTGCTCACGGTCGATGCATTCCGGAATGGGGCGGTCAGACGTGAGTTTGCGGCCCTGCTTGTCCACGCAGGTGTAAACGCTTTGGGTATTGGCCGGCGCATTCTGGGCCGCCACCACCGCACACAGGCCTGCCAGCACGCTACCCACCAACAGCTTCAACACCGATCGTTTCAATGGATCACCCTTCATCGACTCCGTACTGCTGGCGGTAGGCCAGCACCTTTTCGCGGTGGGCCGCCATGTCGGCACGGCCCTGCGCATCGGACAAGTAGAGCAATAAGTCTGCCAGTGTGGCGATGGCGCACACCTGCAGCCCAAGCTGGTGGCGCACATACTGCACCGCACTGTGGGGCACATCGTGCCCATTCTCGGTGGCTTTTTCTTGCCGGTCCAGCGCAATGGCCACGGCATGCGGCGTGGCCCCCGCCGCCTGGATCAGGGCGATCGACTCGCGCGCTGCCGTACCGGCAGACATCACGTCGTCGATGATGAGCACCCTTCCGCGCAGCGGCGCGCCTACCAGGGTACCCCCTTCGCCGTGGTCCTTGGCCTCTTTGCGGTTGTAGGCAAAGGGCACATTGCGGCCCCGCCGTGCCAGTTCCACTGCGACAGTGGCGGCCAGCGGAATGCCCTTGTAGGCCGGGCCAAACACCATGTCGAACTCGATCCCGCTGGCCAGCAGGGCTTTTGCATAGAATTCTGCGAGGCGGCCGAGTTTGAGGCCATCGTCGAAAAGTCCTGCATTAAAAAAATAAGGACTGAGGCGGCCTGCCTTGGTCTTGAACTCGCCAAACCGCAGGACACCGGATTCCACGGCAAACTGCACAAAACCCTGCGCCAGATCGTCTCCTGACTCTGTATGCGCGCCAACATCCACCATGGGGAATTCCTTGTTCAGATTAACCAGCCTCAATCTCAACGGCATCCGTTCCGCCACCAGCAAGGGCGTGGAGCAATGGATCGCCGACACCGGGCCGGATTGTATTTGTGTGCAGGAGGTCAAGGCACAGGCCGCCGATGTTCAAGACCGATTTGAACAACTGGCGGGCTTGCAGGGCCATTTCCATTTTGCCCAGAAAAAAGGCTACTCAGGCGTCGGGATTTACACCCGGCATGAACCCAGCGAGGTGATCGCCGGATTCGACGGCGGCGAGTTCGACGCCGAGGGCCGCTATGTTGAACTGCGCTTTGACACCCCGGCGCGCAAGCTCTCGATCATCAGCGCCTATTTTCCCAGCGGCTCCTCGAGCGAGGACCGCCAGCTGGCCAAATACCGCTTCCTGGCGGTTTTTCACCCGCACTTGATGCGGGCCAAAAGGGAGCGTGAGTTCATTCTGTGCGGCGACATCAACATCGCCCACCAGCAAATCGACCTGAGAAACTGGCGCAGCAACCAGAAAAACAGCGGCTTCCTGCCGGAAGAACGCGCCTGGATGACAAAGTTGTTGCACACAACTGATCCAGAAGGCGGCCTGATAGACGTTTACCGTCAGTTACAACCCACCGCCACCGACACCGCCTACACCTGGTGGAGCAACCGCGGACAAGCCTACGCCAACAACGTCGGATGGCGGCTGGACTACCACCTGGCCACCCCTGCGCTCGCAGCCCTGGCACGCGCTGAATCCATCTACAAGGGCGAAAAATTCTCCGACCACGCGCCCTTGACCGTGGACTACTCCTTCGATCTCTGACGCCGCCCAGACCATGCCCACACCGACTGCCAACGGCACGCCTTCGACCTTCTTCGAGCCCCGCGATAACGAGTCGCTGTGGAAACTGGTCACCACACCCCACCCGCTGGTCGGCAAGGCCAGGCACCTGGGCGAAGCCTTGGTCAACGCCGAGATGGTGGCTCCAGCCACGCTGATGGCGGGACTGCGGGCGCAGCAGGGGGAGCGCGAACAGGGCATTAAGCGCCTGATTGGCCAGATTCTGGTCGAGCAAGGCCACCTTTCGCAGGACCAGTTGCGCGAGGCTATTGCCTCGTGGCTGGGTGAATACGTGGTGCACCCCGAACACCTGCAGCCCGACGCCACCGCGCTGGCGCTGGTGCCGCGCGGCGTGGCCGAGCGCGAGTCGGTGCTGCCGCTGCTGGCACGCGAGGATGCGCTGGTGGTGCTGATGGCCGATCCCTACGACCGCACGCTGCTCGATGAGCTGCGCTTTCTCACCCAGCGCCGCCTGATCCCGCTGCAGGCGGCCCCCGGCACCCTGCTGCCAGCCATTGCCAAGGCTTACAGCGTGCACCCGGCCAGCCCAACGGCCTCCGCTCCGCCTGCAGCCGCAGGTCGTGCAGGCAATGGCCCCCATGCCCCTTCTGCGGCGCGCGCCTCGTCGCAGGAACTGGTTGTCAACCTGAGCAGCAGCACGCCCGAAAGCGAAGCCGCCCAGGCCGATGTGGTGACCGAGTCCGACAACACCCTGGTGCGCCTGATCAACTCGATCATCGACGAGGCCATTGCCCACCGGGCGTCTGACATCCACATCGAGACCGAGCCTGCGCCGCAAAACGTGCGCGTGCGGCTGCGCATTGATGGCGACCTGGTGCCCTACCTGGAGCTGCCCGCGCGCTTTCGCTATGCCATGGTGGCGCGCATCAAGATCATGGCGACCATGGACATCTCCGAGCACCGCAAACCGCAGGACGGCAAGATCGACTTCTCGCGTTTTGGCGGTCCACCCGTGGAGTTGCGCGTCGTCACCGTGCCCACCTCGCGCGGCCTCGAAGACGTGGTGCTGCGCCTGCTGGCCGGTGCCAAGCCGCTGCCGCTGGACAGCATTGGCCTCAATCCCGCCAACCTGATCTCCATGCGCGAAGTGGTGCAAAAGAGCTATGGCCTGGTGCTGGTGGTCGGCCCCACGGGCTGCGGCAAGACCACCACGCTGCATTCGGTGATCAGCGACATCAACACCGCCGGGCGCAAGATCTGGACGGCCGAGGACCCGATCGAAATCACCCAGAGCGGCCTGCGCCAGGTACAGGTCAACCCGCGCATAGGCTGGACTTTTGCCGCCGCCATGCGCACCTTTTTGCGCGCCGACCCCGATGTCATCATGATCGGCGAAATGCGCGATGAGGAAACCGCACGCATCGCCATCGAAGCCTCGCTCACGGGCCACCTGGTGCTCTCCACCCTGCACACCAATTCGGCGCCGGAAAGCGTCGCGCGGCTGCTGGAGATCGGACTGGATCCGTTCAACTTCTCCGACTCGCTGCTGGCCATCCTCGCCCAGCGCCTGGTGCGCCGCCTGTGCACCGGCTGCCGCGAGCCCTGGATGGCCGACGAAGACACCCTGCAGGCCATGGCTGCCCAGTACCTTGAAAGCAGCTCCTCCAACACCCACGAAGCCCGCACGGTGCAGGTGGAGCGCTGGCGCAGCAGCTTTGGCAACGAGACCGGCGATATCACGCTGTGGCGCCACAAAGGCTGCAGCCAGTGCGAACAGCACGGCTACCGTGGGCGCATGGGCATCCACGAGCTGATGATGAGCAGCGAAGCCATCCGCCAGCACATCCGCCACCGCGCCTCGGCCACCGAGATTCGCCTCACGGCCCTGGCGGCCGGCATGCTCACGCTGCGCCAGGACGGCATTGAAAAGGTGCTGCAAGGACTGACCGACATGTCCGAAGTGATCGCCGCCACCAATTTGTGAAGACTACATAAAAAATATGCTTGTAACTCTTACCCAGCAAGCGTTACAAGCTATTAAATCAATAGTGAATTCAGCCATCCATCGATGGCGAGCGCCCCCGACGCCAGGGCCTCACTCCACCAGCGCACCAGGAGACGGGGCTTGCTGTGCGTGCGTATCCGCAATGGCGCTGAGCAAATCGCTGATGCGCACCGGCTTTTCCAGCACACAGGTCACTCCAAGGGCCTGCAGGCGCGCGGCATCGACGGGCTTGCCATCGGTCGCCAGCACAACGACACGGGCATCCCGGGCGGTGGCGAACCGGCCTTGCCTGAGCTCGTCCAGTAACGCCATCGCCTGTGCCCCCTCCGCAAGATCGAGCACCAGGCCCGCAAAGGGCCCACCCGCCAGCAGCGTCCGGGCACGGCCCACATTGCTGGCCTCATGGAAGTCCACCATGCCGAGATCACGGGCGACCATGGCAATGGTGCGGCGCAAGACAAACTGCGGCTCGATCAGCAAGATTCGCGGTAGCGGTGCAGTCATTCGTCACCCTCTTTTCCGGCCAGGGTCTCGTTGGCCAGGCAGCGTAGCGCATCCAGAATCGACAGCTCCACCGCACCCAAGGTGCGCGGCACGGTATCGAGCACGCACAAGGTGCCAATGCGGTGCCCGCTGGGGGAACTGAGCGGGGCACCCGCATAAAACCGGATATGGGGCGCACCCACCACCTGCGGATTGTCGGAAAAACGGGCGTCACTGCGGGCGTCCTCGACGACAAACAGCCCATTCTTCATGATGGCGTGCCCGCAAAACGAGATGTCCCGCGCCGCCTCCGTGATCTCTACGCCCACACGCGACTTGAACCACTGGCGCTGTCCATCCACCAGGGAGAGCAAGGCGATGGGCATGTCCAGCTGCTCGGCAGCAAAACGGGCCAGCCTGTCGTAGCGCTCCTCGGGCGGTGTATCCAGCAGCAGCAGGTCGCGCAAAGCTTGCAGTCGATCGGCCTCATCGACGGGTATGGGTGCGGGTGTCATGGCAAATCCTGCGGTGATAGAGGAAAGTGAAGTCGCTGGGCTCATCCCAGCAGATAGGCCATCTGGGCCAGATCGACCACGACCAGGTTGGCGTGGTCGACCGCGCCTCGGGCATTGATCAGCGCCAACTCACCCATGGCGCCCATGCGCATGCCGCTGCGCCGCGCGCTATGGGCCGGCAACCAGTCGCTCAGGCTGCGGATGGCGATGCCGACAGGCGCTGCCGCACTCCCCCGCGCCTGGAGGAGTACGGCCAGACGGGGGTCGGTTTGCCCTGCTGCTTTGCCAATGGCGGGCAGGTTGGCAACATGCACCGTGCGACCACGCCACGCGAGCACGGCCCGCCGCCCTTGCCGGAGATCCTCCCTGGCTTCGGGGGGTAGCTCCACCACACCCACAATGCCCTCCACCGGAGAGGCGTAACGCTGGTCCGCATCAAACACCAGGTAGGGCAAGGGCTCGGTGGCCTCCAGCGGCGCGGCGCCGCTTTTGGCATTCGCTGGGGCCACGGCCATTCGACTGATGGAAGCTTCGGGGGTCACGCCAAAGAGCTTGGCGACATCCAGAATTTGCAGCCTGCCCCGGTCCGCCAGCAGGGCCACGCCGGCCAGCAAGGCCTCGTCGGGCGTGCGTGCCACTGCGCCATGCTCCAGTTCTACAAACTGTGTGCACGCCGAGACCGTCAGCCCCAGCACCAATGGTCCGTGGCTCACCACCACCATCCAAGGCGCGGCCTGGCGATCGCTGGCCTGGCGGCCTTCGCTGATATCGACCAGCGGCAACTTGCGCCCCTGCCACTGGCCAATGGCCCAACTGCGCTCGGCGGGCCCCAACGCCAGTTCTGCCACGGGCACGGGCACCACCCGCTCCACGGCGTCCACAGGCACAGCCCACTTCTCGGTACCGATCAGGAACACCGCGTAACGCCTGGTGCCGGCTCCCGGTTTTAGGGCATGGGCCGATGCCTGCGTGTCCAACGGCACGGCAGGGGCCCTGTCTGCGGCCTCACACCAGGCCTGGCCCAATCGCATCAGGCGCGCAACTTCCAGAATGCACAGCGTCGGCGCGTTCGCTGATGCGGGAACCACCGACTCGAACAGTTCGTTGTCATCCGGCACATGGTGCACCCGGCGGATGTCGGCCAAAGCCACCGCCTTCACGCCCAGCACAGCGTCCACCCGTATGCCCAGCCACCCACCCGCGTGCTGCAGCACCAGCAACCTTTGCCGCGCCACATCGTCGCTGGCTGCCTCTAGAGGCAGCCAGCGCTCCAGCGCCACGATGGGCACCGCTGCACCAGCCACGTCGGCAACCCCCAGCAATGCACCACTGCGGCGGGGCAGCGCTGTCAGGCCGTGCGGCGGCAGGGGCAACGCCTGAAGGACTTGATCAATAGGAATGGCGATGTCACAGGCCCCGACGCGCACATGCACATGTGGCACCACCGCAGCGCGGGTGACCGAGGGGGCTTGCATCACCTCTTCCATCACGCCGTTCAATCGGCTTTGCGCGGGCTGCCGCTGCCTTGCAGGTCTTCCAGCAGCTTGGCCACATCCTGGGTCGAATGCTCTTGCTCGTCGGTGGCCGTACGAATCTCGCTGATGGAACGCGTAGTGTTTTCCACGGCGCCCAGAATGCGCGAGAACGCAGCGTCCACCTCCTCGGACAGGCGGCTCCCCTCGGTGACGCGGCTGACCGTCTGGTGGATCAGCTTGGCAATTTCGCGAGCTGCCAGCGACGACTTCTCCGCCAGCTTGCGCACTTCGTCGGCCACCACCGAAAAGCCTACGCCTTGCTCCCCCGCACGCGCCGCCTCGATGGCCGCGTTGAAGGCCAGCAGATGGGTCTGGCTGGAGATTTCGCTGATCGTGTCCACGATTTCGTGGATGTCAGACGACGAGCGTTCAATGGCAATGATGGCGTCACGCGAGCGGCGCACCAGCTCGCTGCCCTCGCCCGCCTCGCGCTGCGTCTGCTCGGCCAGCTCGGTGGAGCGGCCTGCGCTGCGCGCCAGCCGCTTGATCGATTCCGTCATCGCGCGCAGCACCTCGGTGATGTCATGCACCTTTTGCGCCACCGCACGCTCGCGCTGCACCTGGGCGGTGATGTCCGTCGAATATTTGACCACCTTGTAGGGCCTGCCATCGACATCGAGGATGGGGTTGTAGGTGGCCTGGATCCAGACCTCTGCCCCGTGCTTGCCGATGCGGCGATAGCGCGCGCTCTGGAACTTGCCCTCGCCCAGATCAGCCCAGAAGTCGCGGTACGTCTGGCTTTGCACCAGGCCAGGCTCGCAGAACATGCTGTGATGCTGCCCCCGAATTTCCGCCAGGGTGTAGCCCATGGTGCGCAGAAAGTTCGGGTTGGCGGTTTGCACGTTGCCCTCCATATCGAACTCGATGACCGCTTGCGACAAGCCAATGGCATCGATCTTGCCCTTGGTCTCCGCAGCGGTGTTCATGTCGTTCGTGATGTCCACGGCGAACTTGACCACCTTGTACGGTTTGCCGGTGACATCCAGGATGGGGTTGTACGAGGCCTGGAGCCATATTTCCTGGCCGTCTTTCGACAGGCGGCGAAAGCGCCCGGCAATGAATTCGCCCCGGCCCAGTCGCTCCCACAAATTCGCATACTCGCTGGAATTCGCAAACCCGGGCTGGCAGAACATGCGATGGTGCTGACCAAGAACCTCGTCGCGCCCATAGCCAAAGGTGTTCAGAAAATTGGCGTTGGCGTCCAGAATATGGCCCGCAAGGTCGAACTCGATCACGGCCTGCACCCGATGGATCGCCGCGATCTTGCCCTCAAAATCTGCCTGCTGAACCCGCTGCGCGGTAATGTCGGTGGCCAGTTTGACCACGCCCACCGTCCGGCCTTCGGCATCACGCACCGGGTTGTAAGAGGCCTGCAACCAGACCTGCTTGCCCGCCTTGGTGATCCGCAAAAACACCTCCTCGCGCACCTGTCCGGCGCGCAGCCCTTCCCACAGCGCCCGGTACGAATCGCTGCTCGTCACCTCGGGGGGACAGAACATGCGGTGGTGCTGGCCCAGAACCTCATCGGCGGTGTAGCCCATCAAATCCAGAAAAAGGCCATTGGCCCGCTGCACCCGGCCATCCAGGTCAAACTCGATGACGGCTTGCACATGTTCCAGGGCCGCCAGCAAGGCCGCCGTGCGCGCAGCTTCCAGGGGGGCGGTGGAGAGTGTTTCTGTAGGAGTATTCATGGGGGTGGTGTTTTGGCAAAACGCCGCTCGGCAATCCATTTTTTCGGGTCGTTCAGGGTCGGCAACACCGGGGGAGCACGACCGCCGATCGCATGCACCGGAGCCGAAACTGCAACCAGATGCAACGGCGCAATAAGTATGTCTTAAATTGGCTTTTCTGGCACTTGACGTCCCCGATCACCCGCAAAACTACACTTGCACCATTGGTTTACCACCGTGCTTCTGACCTTGAAGCTTTGCTATCCATTACCTGCCCACCGCCATGCTCCAGTACCTCACCGTCCCTGTGACCGCCTTTCAA
This sequence comes from Simplicispira piscis, assembly GCF_054783455.1. NCBI lineage: Bacteria > Pseudomonadati > Pseudomonadota > Betaproteobacteria > Burkholderiales > Comamonadaceae > Simplicispira > Simplicispira piscis. The sequence continues at coordinate 121,556 of NZ_BAAGQN010000001.1, read as the reverse complement.
CAAAACGCCTCCCTTGTCTGGTGCGACGCCACCCACAAAGCCGCCGTGATCGACCCAGGCGGCGATCTGGACACACTGCTGGCCCATGCCAAGCGGCTGGGGGTGGCGTTAGAGCAAATCTGGCTCACACACGCCCACATCGACCACGCAGGAGGCACGGGCGAGCTGGCCCAGCGCCTGCAACTGCCCATCGTTGGGCCGCACCCCGGCGACCAGTTCTGGATTGACGGGTTGCCACAGCAAAGCGCGATGTTCGGTTTTCCGCCCGCACAGCACTTCACGCCCACCCGCTGGCTCGCCGATGGCGACCAGGTGCAGATCGGCAACGAGACGCTCCATGTGCGCCATTGCCCGGGCCACACGCCCGGCCATGTGGTGTTCCACGCCCCGCAGATCGACCGGGCCTTTGTGGGCGACGTGCTGTTTGCCGGCAGCATTGGCCGCACGGATTTCCCGCAGGGCAACCACGAGCAGCTCATCGACAGCATCGTGCAGCGCCTGTGGCCCATGGGCGACCAGACGGTGTTTATTCCCGGGCATGGCCCGGAAAGCACTTTCGGGCGCGAACGCAAAAGCAACCCTTACGTCAGCGGAACCTGAGGGGTTTGCGGGCGGCTTGTGCAGCCGCCCGCAAACTCCACCTCGCTTTTTCAGGTCATTTCGGCTTCTAACGCCCGACAGACAAGCGCAAAAAGCTATTAACTAAATAGCAGAATCACCCATTGCGCCGCGCCGCCTGGTACAGCCCCTGCACCTTGGGCACGTTCTGCTCCAGCTCACGGATGCGCGCAGGGCCCGAAGGGTGGGTGGACAGAAACGCCAGCCCGCCCTGTTTGCTGCCCGTGGCGTTGCCCATCTTCTGCCACAGGGTAACGGCCGCCGAGGGGTCGTAGCCAGCGCGTGCCGCCAGCTCCAGCCCGACCAGGTCCGCCTCGCTTTCGTCCGACCGGCTGAACTGCAGCGACAGCAGTTGCCCGCCCAAACTGGCCGCCACATTGCCCAGGTCGCCCAGCCCCAAAAGCTGCGAGCCCAGCCGCAGCGCCAGGTTGGTGCCTTGCGTCTTGGCAATACGTTCACGCGCATGTTCGCGCAGCGCGTGGGCCATTTCGTGGCCCATGACCATGGCGGTCTCGTCCTCGGTCAGCTTGAGCTGGTCCAGGATGCCGGTATAGAAAGCGATCTTGCCGCCCGGCATGCAGAAGGCGTTGACCTGTTTGCTGCCAATCAGGTTGACCTCCCAGCGCCAGTTGCGGGCACGGTCGTTCCAGGGCGCGGTAAAGGGAATCAGGCGGCGTGCGATGGCGTGCAGGCTTTCGAGCTGGGGATGCCCAGGCGGCGCCAGCGCACGCTGGGCGCGGGCCTGCGCCAGCAACTGGCCGTACTGCTGCACGGCGGATTGCTCCAGGGTTTCAGCCGGTACCAGGCGGCGCACGCCGGAGGCTGAACCCACATCAACCTGGGCGAGCACCGGCGCGGCCGCACTGGCGCCAGCCGCCAGCAAAAAGGCCCGGCGGGCAGACCAAGGGGACGAAGGCGCAGCTGTGGGAGTGGGGCAGAACAGGCACATGCAGGAATAATAGACAAAAACCACGCTGCCTCATGCCAGACAACCACGCAACCACGCCCCCCGACAGCCCGCCCCGCACCCCTTGGCTGCAGACCCTGCGCGTGTACCTGGAACCCGCCAGCCTGCGCATGCTGACGCTGGGATTCTCTGCTGGGCTGCCCCTCTTGCTGGTACTGGGCACGCTGAGTTTTCGCCTGCGCGAGGCGGGCATTGACCGCAGCACCATCGGGTACCTGAGCTGGGTGGGGCTGGCCTATGGCTTCAAGTGGGTGTGGGCGCCGCTGGTAGACCGCCTGCCCATCCCGCTGCTGACCCGGCTGATGGGGCGGCGGCGCAGCTGGCTTTTGCTGTCGCAGGGCATGGTGGTGGCCGGGCTGGTGGGCATGGCGCTGGCCGACCCGCGCCTCACCCTGGGCCCCATCGTGTGGTGCGCGCTGGCGGTGGCCTTTGGCTCGGCCACGCAAGATATTGCGCTCGATGCCTTTCGCATCGAATCGGCGGACACCAACCACCAGGCGGCGCTGGCCGCCTCGTACCAGACGGGTTACCGCCTGGCCATGATCTGGGCCGGTGCGGGGGTGCTGTGGATTGCGGCGCGCTCCGAGGTGGCTCCCGCCCTCGGGCAGGCCGTGGCCCAGGGGGTGGCGGTGTACCAGAACGGCGCATGGCGGGCCGCTTACCTGGCCATGGCCGCCTCGATGGCGGTGGGTGTGGTCACGGTGTTGTTCTCGCGCGAGCCCGCACCGATGCAACTGCCGCCGCCCAAAGACGCAGCCGAATGGATCAGGGGCGCCGTGGTCGAGCCGTTTACCGATTTTTTGGGCCGCTACGGTTGGCACGCTGCGCTCATCCTGGCGCTGATCGCCGTGTACCGCATCAGCGATGTGGTGATGGGCATCATGGCCAACCCGTTTTATGTGGACATGGGTTTCACCAAGGACGAGGTCGCCGCCGTGACCAAGGTGTATGGCGTCATCATGACGCTGGTGGGCGCCTTTGTGGGCGGCGTGCTGTCGATGCGCCTGGGGGTGATGCGCATCCTGATGCTGGGTGCCGTGCTGAGCGCCTGCACCAACCTGCTGTTCGCCTGGCTGGCGGGGTACGGCCACGACGTGACGGCGCTGATTGCGGTGGTGTCGGCCGACAACCTGGCCAGCGGCATTGCGTCGGCGGCCTTCATTGCCTACCTGTCGAGCCTGACCAATGTGCGCTACTCGGCCACGCAGTACGCGCTGTTCAGCTCCATGATGCTGCTGGTGCCCAAGTTCATTGCCGGGTTCTCCGGGGACTATGTCAACGCCTTTGGCTACGCACAGTTCTTTACGGCCACCGCGCTACTGGGGGCACCGGTGCTGGTACTGGTAGGGCTGGCTTCTCGTATCAAAACAAACTCCAACGCCCAGCCATCAAGCGCTGACAGCTCCTGATTTCATAGCTTCCAATTCCTTCATGCACTCCCGCGTTTACCGGGGCTTTACTCCCACGACACCCCCCCCTGACAGCACGGCGGCACGCTGTACCCACGTTGACAACCCGACTGCACTGAACCCATGGCCACGCAACTGCTGATGATCGAAGACGACGCCCGCCTGGCACAGATGGTGGGCGAATACCTGGGCCAGTCGGGCATGCAGGTCACGCACCACGGTGACGCCGCGGGCGGCCTGGCCCAACTCCAGGGGCCGGGCAGCAGCGGTCTGCCCGACCTGGTCATTCTTGACCTGATGCTGCCCGACATGGACGGGCTGGAGGTGTGCCGCCGCATCCGCGCACTGCAGGGGCCTGCAGCGCAGGTGCCGGTGCTCATGCTGACCGCCAAGGGCGACCCCATGGACCGCATCATCGGCCTGGAGATCGGCGCCGACGATTACCTGCCTAAACCTTTTGAGCCGCGCGAACTGCTCGCCCGTATCCGCGCCATCCTGCGCCGCCGCACCGATGGCGCACCGCCCGCCGTGCAAACCCTGCGCTTTGGCTCGCTGGAAATCGACCGCGATGCGCGCATCGTCACCGTCGGTGGCCAGCCCTGCGAGCTGACTTCGTACCAGTTTGACCTGCTCGTCGCGATGGCCGAGCGCGCGGGCCGCGTGCTCACGCGCGACCAGATCATGGAGGCCGTACGCGGGCGCGAACTGGAAGCCTTCGACCGCTCCATCGACGTGCACATGGGCCGCATCCGCGCGGCCATCGAACTGGACGCGAAGAACCCGCGCCGCATCCTCACCGTGCGCGGTGTGGGTTATGTGTTTGCCAAGCAGCAGGACTGACCGCGCCATGTTCTCGTTGTTCTCCCGCCGTCTGTACCTGCGCATCTGGCTGGCCGTGGTCGGGGGCGTGGCGGTGCTCACGCTGCTGGTCGGCTGGGCCTGGCGCGTGGCTGCCGAGCAAAATATTCAGCCCGAGGTGCCGCAGGGCCGCGAATTGGTGCTGCGCGATCACATGGGCAAAACCCTGGTCACGGGCGTGGCCACGCGCATCCCCAGGCGGTCGCGGGAAGAAGGGGTGGAACTGCAGATCGAAGGCGAGGACGGCCGCAGTTACAGCCTGCAGTTTGGCCCCCGCCCGCCCCGGGGGGAACGCCCACCGGGAGGGGGATACCGCCAGGATGCCGCCTTCTGGACGCGCCCGCCGTTTGGTTTTTTGTGGATGCTGGGCCTGGTCGGCCTGGCCGTGGCCGTGGGGGTGTTTCCCATCATCCGGCGCCTGCTGGGGCGCCTGGACGTGCTGCAGCGCAGCGTGCAACGTTTTGGCGAGGGCGACCTGTCCGCCCGTGTGCCGGTCCATGGCAACGACGAAGTGGCCGAGCTGTCGCGCCAGTTCAATGCCGCCGCCACGCGCATCGAAGCCCTGATGCGCTCGCACAAGTCTTTGCTGGCCAATGCCTCGCACGAGCTGCGCTCGCCCCTCACGCGCATCCGCATGGGGCTCGAACTCATGGGCACGGGTCAGCCCGCGCCCGCCTTTCGCGCTGAAATCCTGCGCAACATTGCCGAACTGGACCAGCTGGTGGACGAAATTTTGCTCGCCAGCCGCCTCGACGCCCACGAGGCCGATGTGGGCACCATCGAGGCGGTGGACCTGGTGGGCCTGGCGGCGGAGGAGTGTGCCCGGGTGGATGCCGACCTGGACGCCGGCACCGACGCACTGGAAGTGGCCGGCGTGTCCAAGCTGCTGCGCCGCGCCGTGCGCAACCTGCTGGAGAACGCGCGGCGCTACAGCCAGGGCGAGATCACCGTCGTGGTGCGCCGCCTGGGCACCATGGCCGAAGTGCGTGTCTGCGACCGGGGCCCCGGCGTGCCGCCGGACCAGCGCGAACGCATTTTCGAGCCGTTTTACCGCCTGCCCGGCGCCAGCGAAAGCGCCGGCAGCGTCGGCCTGGGCCTGGCCCTGGTGCGCTCGATTGCCGGGCGCCACCACGGCAGCGTGCACTGCGAAGACCACGCCGGCGGCGGTGCCTGTTTTGTGCTGCGCCTGCCGCTGCACCAAGGCAGCGGCGTGAGCGCGTGAGGCGGGTCAATGCAGCGCACACCTTGCGCTACAAAATAGTGAGCTGTTACCGCTTTATTCCAGAGGGTCTTAGATACTTTCCACATTGAACGTGCATATCAACAAGCGCTGGCAGCTCTTTTTTTAAGAGCATTCTTTCAACTTGCTGCACCGCAACCATGGCTTCGAGCAGCACCACTGCGCTGATGGCGCGAGAATGGCGCGATGACTGCCCTGCAACACTCCCGTTTCTCCACCCGTTTTGGTCTGACCACCCCCATCGCCCTGGCACCCATGGCGCTGGCCTCGGGCGGCGCGTTGGCCAGCGCCTGTGCCCGTGCGGGCGCCCTCGGCCTGGTGGGTGGTGGCTATGGCGATCTGGCCTGGACGCAGCGCGAATACCGGCTGGCACTGGAGGCCGCCGACACCGGCCGCATCGGCTGCGGCTTCATCACCTGGAAACTCGACGAAGACGCCTCGGCGCTGGACTGGGTGCTCGACCTGCCCCCCACGCAGCGCCCGCGCGCCGTGATGCTGTCGTTTGGCGACGCACGCCGTTATGCACCGCGCATTGCGGCCAGCGGCGCGGCCCTGATCTGCCAGATCCAGTGCATGCAACAAGCCCCCGAGGCCATCGAAGCAGGCGCTGCCGTCATCGTGGCGCAAGGTGCCGAAGCGGGCGGACACAGCCTGAATGCGCTGAACGGGCGCGCCACCCTGACCTTGGTGCCGGAATTGGCCGACTGGCTGGCCCGCCACGCGCCAAGCACCTTGCTGCTGGCCGCTGGTGGCATTGCCGATGGCCGTACGCTAGCGGCAGTACTGGCGCTGGGTGCCGATGGCGCCCTGGTGGGCTCGCGCCTGTGGGCCACGCAGGAAAGCCTGGCCCCGGCGAGCGCCAAAGCCATCGCCCTGCAAACCGATGGCGACGGCACGGCGCGCACCGCCATCTTTGACATTCTGCGTCGCAAGAATTGGCCCGAGCCCTACGATTTCCGCGCCGTACGCAACGCTTTGCACCGCCAGTGGGAAGGCCGCATCGACACACTGCGCGCCCATCCTGAAGAAGCCCGCGCCCTGTACGACGCTGGCTGGCAAGCGAGCGACTATGCCGCCGCCCATGTCACCGTGGGCGAAGCTGTAGGATTGGTGCACGACCTGCCCGGAGCCGCCGAGCTGATCGCGCGCATGGGCCAGGAAGCCCAGGCCCGGCTACAGCAGCTGGTGTAAAGACTTTACCGTGAACGCGCCTGCCCGGCCGCAGTCGGCTGGAGCGCCGCCAGCGTAAACGACACCATGAACAGATAGACCATGTTGCCGTTGAAATGGGCCAGAAACACCTGCGTCAGCCCAAAGCCCAGGTAACCCAAGGGAAGCAGCACCCCCACCAGGCGCAGGCACAGCGCCTGCCGGTCGACCAGGCCATCCGCCCCCAGAACGCGCACGCGCGTGGGCCAGAACAAGGCCAGTGGAACGGCATAAAAGAGCAGCAATCCACCCAGGCCCAGCACACCGCGCTTGGCAAACATGTCCAGCCACTCGTTGTGTGCATGCCCAAACTGCAGCACGATCGGGTGGGCCAGCCCCGCCGCCACACGGCGCTTTTTCTCCTGCTGGTAGCCCACCTCGCCCCAGCCGCCCAACGGCCGGTCCAGGCCCATATTCCACGCCAGTTGCCAGTGGTCCAGGCGCTGGCCTACCGAGGTGCGCGCATTGCCTTCGTCCACATACCCATTCATTTCACTTTGCGCCTGCTCCCAGCGCTGCTCGAGCTGCGGCGCCTGGTACCAGCTCAGCACAAGCACCAAGGCCAGCAGGCCTGCACCGCCCACCAGCACCCGCCGCCCCCACAGGTGGCGCACCAAAAGCCACGACAAGGGCAGCATGCACAGCGCCAAGGCCAGCCAACCGCCGCGGGTTTGCGACAGCAGCGAGCCGAGCAGGCCCAGCAGGGCGCACACACCCATCAACAGCCGCGGCTGCCAGCGCCAGCGGTCCATGCAGACCACCCACTGCGTCCAGCACATCAGACCGAAGAGACCGCTCAGGTTGCCATACTGGATGGCGCCGCTGGACCGGGTGGCAGAATCAATCCAGGCGCGATCATGCCCAAGCACCTGGACGTCCCACAGCGCTTTCAGCCCCCCGCCCGCCGCGCCCACGGCAATGCCCAGCAGCAAAAACCGCCCCCGGGGCGGAAAAGCGAAGACAAATGGAATACACACTACCGCCAGCAGGTAGCGGGACGGTTTGTTCAAAATGCCCCACCCCTTGGACAGGTCGCCGCCGTAGAGCCAGACCGCCCCCATGACGGTAAAAACCAGCATGAGCCACCGAGCCGATGGAGACTCGAACGACTGGCGCAGCCATTGCGGTGCCGTGGACATGGCACACAAGGCAAGCAGTGCAATGCCATAGGCGTAGCCAGATGGCACTGCCAAAGTCAGCGCCGGCAGCAGGAACGCTGCCAAGGCACTGCAGCGCCGGCGAAGATCAGGCTCTGACAACAAAAGGGGCTGGTACGTGGGAATTGAAGGCACGTCTTGCGTGTTCAATGCCCAGCAGCCACCTTTTCACCCGCGCGCAAGCGGTATTCGGTGCCGCAATAAGGGCAAACGGCCTGGCCGGTGCCCGCCACTTCCAGATAGACCTTGGGGTGCCCATTCCAGAGGGCAATGCCCGATTGCGGGTTGGGGCAGGCGATATTGCCCTGGGGGTCAAGATCTTTGGCCTGTAGTTCGATGCTTTTCTGACTCATTGTGTGCATGGCAGAGGTTGTGGAGAAGGGGTCTTGGCTGCGGACGTCAGGCCGCGCCACGATCCTGTGCGATTGTCTTTCATTTCGTCACGGGCACAGGTTACCGTTGGTGCATCTTTGGCGCGCACGGCTCTGCACCGGCCAGCGCTGTCTCGCGGCGGTAAAACGCTTCCAGCTCCGACAGCTTGGCGTCGATGCTGAAACGCTCCATGGAACGATTGCTGCGGTGCGGGCGCTGCGCATACATGGCACGCAGGGCGTCGGCCATCGCGCCAACGTCTTCCAACGGCACCATGCGCGCGTCCAGCGCGGCGCTCAGATGTTTCGCACCCAGCGTTTCCGTGGCGATGATGGGCAACCCTGCCGCCATGGCCTCCAGAAACACCAGGCCAAAGGATTCTTCGCGTGCCGCACTGATGAAACCGTCGAACGCCGCCATCCAGTCCTGCGGCTGCTCACAAAACCCGGGCAGGAGGACGCCCGGCACATTGCGTTGACGCAAGGCCTCCAGTTCAGCGCCCTGGCCCACAAGCACCAGGTGCGCGCCCGGCAGGGCAGCACGTTCAAAGGCGTCCACCAAAAGGTCAAAGCCCTTGGTACGCTCCATACGTCCCATGGAGCCGAACACCCAGGCATCGGATGCAATGCCGTGCTCGGCCCGTAGGCGCTGGCGAGCATCGGCTGCGGGTCGATAGGGCAGGGTCCAGTTGTCGATCTGGGCGGTGTGTTCGCGCAGCGGCGACGGTATGGCGTCCAGTTGCCACGGCGCGATGGCCACCAGTGCATCCAGGTGCGCATGCTGCTGGGGCTTGTAGCGCATGTGCAGCGTGGCGACACGCAAAACCCGGCTCCGCAGGTCGGGTGCACCCCCCAGCGCCTTGCTCCCGTCACTGAGGTGTGCATGGGCCACATCCGGACGCAGCTGGCGCACCAAGCGACGCGCCTGCCATCGCCCCAGCCAACGGCCCACCCAAAGCACTTTGACCCGAGGGTCGACCCGGTGGGCATAGCCCCCGGGCATGCCGCTGCGGACCGACCGGCGCAGAACCAGCGTGACCTCGTGGTGCTGTGACTGCGCATTGGCCAGCTCGATAGCATGCCTCTCACTGCCGGCAAAGCTGCTGGTGAGAAGCAGATGAACGATGCGCATGGAGGCGGAACCCGCCTAAACCCGGGTCAACCAGTGGGCGTATTTTGGATTGCGGCCGTTGACGATGTCAAAAAACGCACTCTGGATTTTTTCGGTGATGGGCCCTCGCGAGCCTGCGCCAATTTCAATGCGGTCGAGCTCGCGGATGGGCGTCACTTCGGCTGCGGTACCAGTGAAAAAGGCTTCATCAGCGATGTACACCTCGTCGCGTGTGATGCGCTTTTGCACCACTTCCAGACCCAGGTCCTTGGCGATGTGGAACACGGTGTTGCGCGTGATGCCGTTGAGGGCACCGGCCGACAAGTCCGGCGTGTAGATGACACCGCCTTTGATGACGAAGATGTTTTCACCCGCACCTTCAGAGACAAAGCCCGACGCATCCAGCAACAAGGCTTCGTCGTAACCGTCGTCCAGCGCTTCCATGTTCGCCAGGATGGAATTGGTGTAGTTGCTCACCGCCTTGGCCTGCGTCATCGTGATGTTGACGTGGTGGCGTGTGTAGCTACTGGTTTTGACGCGGATACCGCGCTGCATGCCCTCTTCGCCCAGATAAGCGCCCCAGGCCCAGGCCGCCACCATCAGGTGGATCTGGTTGCCCTTGGGCGAAACGCCCAGTTTTTGCGAACCAATCCAGGTCAGCGGGCGCAAATAACACGATTCGAGCTTGTTCTCGCGCACGACGGCCTTCTGGGCCTCGTTCACTTCTTCCTTGGTGAACGGGATCTTCATGCGCAGGATCTTGGCGCTGTTGAACAAACGCTCCGTGTGCTCTTCCAGGCGAAAGATAGCCGCGCCTTGGACCGTGTTGTAGGCGCGCACGCCTTCAAAGGCGCCACAGCCATAGTGCAGCGTGTGGCTCAACACATGGATCTTGGCATCGCGCCAATCGACCATGTGGCCGTCCATCCAGATCTTGCCGTCACGATCGGCCATCGAGGGTACTACGGGGCTCATAGGTGTCCTTTGGATTGCTGGGTTCGCAAAACCGCTGATTTTAAGGGGCCTGCGGGGCTATCTACCCTACCAGGAACCCCACTGGAAATCAGGTCAGGCCGCGCACCACCTCCATGGCTTCCTCGATGCGCTCGACCGGATGGATGGCCAGCCCTTCCACCGGTTGCCGGGGGGCATTCGCACGCGGCACCACGGCCACGCTGAAGCCCAGTTTGGCGGCCTCCTTGAGCCGCTCCTGGCCACGGGGCGCGGGGCGCACCTCACCAGCCAGCCCGACTTCGCCAAAGGCGAAGAAGCCTTTGGGCAGCGCCTTGCCCCGCAAGCTGGAGGTGATGGCCAGCATCACGGCCAGGTCGGCCGCCGGTTCGCTGATGCGTACGCCCCCCACCGCATTCACAAACACATCCTGGTCGGCGCACGCCACACCCGCATGGCGGTGCAGCACGGCCAGCAGCATCGCCAGGCGATCACGCTCCAGCCCCACCGACAAGCGCCGGGGATTGGGGCCACCGCCATCAACCAGGGCCTGGATCTCGACCAGCATGGGGCGGGTTCCCTCGAGCGTCACGAGCACGCAACTGCCCGGCACCGGCTCGCTGTGCTGGCTGAGAAAAATGGCGCTGGGGTTGGTCACGCCCTTGAGTCCGCGCTCGGTCATGGCGAAAACACCAATCTCATTCACCGCACCAAAACGGTTCTTGATGGCACGCACCAGCCGAAAACTTGAATGGGTATCCCCCTCGAAATACAGCACCGTGTCGACCATGTGCTCCAGCACGCGCGGCCCGGCCAGCGCCCCTTCCTTGGTGACATGGCCCACCAGGATGATGGTCACCCCCGAGGATTTTGCCGCCCGCGTGAGGTGCGCCGCACATTCACGCACCTGGGCGACCGAGCCCGGGGCCGACGTCAGTTGATCGGAATACACGGTCTGGATGGAATCGATCACCGCCACGGCAGGCTGCGTTGCCTCCAGGGTGGCCAGGATTTTTTCCAGCTGGATTTCAGCCAGCACGTTGACCTGGCTCTCGTGCAAGCCCAGGCGGCGCGAGCGCAGCGCCACCTGGGCGCCACTCTCTTCCCCGGTGACGTACAAAGTAGGCAGCCCCGCGCGATGCAACGCATCGAGCGCCTGCAGCAGCAGGGTAGATTTACCAATGCCTGGGTCGCCCCCGATCAGCACCACGGCACCTTCGACAATGCCGCCGCCCAGCACCCGGTCCAGCTCCTCAATACCGCTCGGGGTACGCGCTACCTCGTTGGCTTCGATGGCGTACAGGGGCGTCACAGGCTGGGCTGCGTTCAGCCCGGTGTGTTGAGCGCTGCCGTAACGATTTTTCCCTGCTGCGGCCGCTGCAACCGTTTCCGTGAGCGTGTTCCACGCATTGCAGTGCGGGCATTTTCCCAGCCACTTGGGCGTGGAGCCGCCGCATTCAGAGCAGGTGTAGAGGGTTTTTTCTTTGGACATGGCGTGCAACAAACCAAGGGCAGACGACTATAGCGGCCCGTTGCCATCGCATCGGCGCACAAGACACAAATAACAAACCCGCCACGAGGGCGGGTTTGGCGAGGCGCAAAATAGCTTTCAGAGGATCAAGCCGCCGTAAGCCAATACCCCGAATTGAAGGGGCTGCTCATGCGCAGCGCCATCGGAGAAATGTCCACCAACTTGTCGGTCGGCATTTTCTCGATCATGTCGGCACCCATGTCGATGCCTTGCACCGCGGCTGGTGCTTCGGTAGCCTCTTTCGCCCGTTCTGCTTGGCTGGGGTTTGCAGAACGGGCTACAGAAAAGAATAGAAACAGCGGAACGGTATTTTCCGGTCGTTCCAGTAGTCCGCCACGTCCCGGAAGACATCGAGCAGTTGCTCGCGGGCTTCCTTGTCGAATTTGGCGGTGGCAGGAATTTGTTCCAGCACCACGATAAAGCCTGGTTGCGGGCCAGACTTGTGCAGCGGGTCCGTCAGGCAGTCCGACAAGGCGTCGAAATTCTTGCCGAAATGCGACGGAAAGGTGAACTGCTGGGCGATCAAATCCAGCACATCCTGTTTGGTCTGTGCGTGGGCGAGGTTGGCGTAAAGAAAATGGTGCCCCAGCGTGGCCGCTGCATCCTGCAGATCCTGCACGCGAAACGCGCGAATGGATTGCACAATGTTGGCGCGTACACCGCGCAGTGGGGATTCCTGGTCTTTACGAAGTGGCGTATCCATCTCCGCGTCTCTTTCTTTAAAAGTCCAAAATCGGGCTCATTGCGGCGAACCGCAAAAGGGCGTCATACGGGAAGTGGCTCCCCTCCGCGATGCAGGCTACAAAGCACGTGGCATGGCGGGAGTCATTTGATAATTTCGCGGTAACTGGCGTAGTGATCGCTGGTGTAATAGCAGGCGTCCGGCGTCCGGGGCTTGCCGCCACACACAATGCGCCGGGCGCCGCGGTGGCGAACGCCTGGTGTTCTGACGGTGTATTCCCGGTAGTACCCGCGCTTGTGCGCAGGCAACAGCCTCTCCCGATTGCCAAAAACCACCCCATCCTTGTCATAAGGAAAAGGGCCGCCCTGGTGAATCAAGGCATAGGTCTCGCGCCCCTGGAGAGGCAGTTGTGCCACGGAAATCGTGGCAGCACCATCGGTCAATGGCTGGTTGCGCGCCTGTCCTACCAGAGGAGTCAACGCCCATGCAGCACCCAGAACACACGCAAGCCCTGCATTGCATACACGGGCGGCTACAGCCTTCAGCATCTCACTACACCTTTCAGAAACTACGGGTTAACCCGAAATTTCAAGCCGCTAGTGTGACGGAAACACCCCAAAAAAGCAAGCCTCTGCCCATTCTTTAGGCAGAGGCCTCGATCGCGCCCAACTTGCGTAAGTTAGCGCACGCTATCCAGCTAAATGACTACCGCTGTGCGTTGGCATCGGCCACGGTGAGTGCGGTCATGTTGACGATACGGCGCACCGTGGCGCTGGCCGTCAGAATATGCACCGGCTGGGCAGCGCCCAGCAGCACCGGGCCGATGGCGATATTGCCGCCGGCAGCGGTCTTGAGCAGGTTGTAGGAGATGTTGGCGGCATCAATATTGGGCAGGACCAGCAGGTTGGCATCGCCGATCAGGCTGCTGTGGGGCATGAGCGTCGCGCGCGCTTTGCCACTGAGTGCTACGTCGCCGTGCATTTCTCCGTCCACTTCGAGCCAGGGCGCCTGCACGCGCAGCAGTTCCAGCGTCTGGCGCATTTTCACGGCGCTGGGCTTGTCGCTGCTGCCAAAGTTGGAGTGCGATAGCAGCGCCGCCTTGGGCTTGATGCCAAAGCGCAGCATTTCTTCGGCCGCCATCATGGTGATCTCCGTGAGCTGTTCGGCCGTGGGATCGTAGTTGACATGGGTATCCACCAGGAACACCTGGCGGTCGGGTAGCAGCAAACCGTTCATGCAGGCGTAGGTGGCCACGCCGGCGCGGCGGCCAATGACCTGGTCGATGTAGTTGAGGTGGTGTGAGGTATGGCCCCAGGTGCCCACGATCAGGCCGTCGACTTCGCCCTTGAGCAGCATCATGCTGCCGATCAGCGTGAGCCGTCGACGCATCTCAATCTTGGCGATCGGTTCGGTGATGCCCTTGCGCTCGGCGATACGATGGTAGGTCTGCCAGAAGTCACGGTAGCGGTGATCCTGCTCGACGTTGACCACGTCGTAATCAACTCCTTCTGACAGGCGCAGGCCGAACTTCGCAATGCGCTGCGCAATGACCGCAGGGCGACCGATCAGCGTAGGCCGTGCAACGCGCTCGTCCACCACGATCTGGGCTGCACGCAGCACGCGCTCTTCCTCGCCTTCGGCATAGGCCACGCGCTTCTTTATCGCGGTCTTCGCTGCCAAAAAGAGGGGCTTCATCAGCGTGCCCGAGGCATAGACAAAGGTCTGCAACTGGTCGCGGTAAGCGTCCATGTCCGTAATCGGGCGCAGTGCCACGCCGCTGTCAAATGCCGCCTGGGCCACGGCCGGTGCAATTTTCATCATCAGCCGTGGATCGAAGGGCTTGGGAATCAGGTATTCCGGGCCGAAGGCCAGTTTCTCCCCCACATAAGCCGCCGCCACCACTTCGCTTTGCTCGGCCTGTGCCAGATCGGCAATGGCGTGCACTGCGGCAATTTCCATTTCCTGCGTGATGGTGGTGGCACCACTGTCGAGCGCACCCCTAAAGATGTATGGAAAGCACAGGACGTTGTTGACCTGGTTGGGGAAATCCGAGCGGCCCGTGGCGATGATGGCGTCGTCGCGCACGGCCTTGACGTCTTCGGGCTGGATTTCGGGGTTAGGGTTGGCCAGGGCAAAAATCAGCGGACGCGGTGCCATCTTGGCCACCATGTCTTTCTTCATCACGCCACCGGCCGACAGGCCCAGGAAAACATCGGCCCCGGCAATGACTTCGCTGAGCGAGCGCGCGTCGGTCTGCTGAGCAAAAGACGCCTTGTCCTCGTCCATCAACTCGGTGCGGCCCTGGTACACCACGCCAGCCAGGTCGGTCACCCAGATGTTCTCGCGCGGAATGCCCAGCTTGACCAGCAGCCCCAGGCAGGCCAGCGCGGCGGCACCGGCACCCGAGGTGACGAGCTTGACCTTTTGAAGGTCCTTGCCCGCCACCTTCAGACCGTTGAGGATGGCAGCGCCCACCACGATCGCCGTGCCATGCTGGTCGTCGTGGAAGACCGGAATCTTCATGCGCTCACGCAGCTTGCGCTCGACATAGAAGCAATCCGGTGCCTTGATGTCTTCGAGGTTGATGCCGCCAAAGGTGGGCTCCAGCGAGGCAATGATCTCGACCAGCTTCTCGGGGTCTTGTTCGTTGATCTCGATATCGAACACATCGATGCCCGAGAACTTCTTGAACAGAACCGCCTTGCCTTCCATCACGGGCTTGCTCGCCAGCGGCCCAATGTCGCCCAGTCCCAGCACCGCAGTGCCGTTGGTCACCACGCCGACCAGGTTGCCCCGGCTGGTGTACTTGAAGGCGGCCTTCGGGTCTTTGACGATTTCTTCGCACGGCGCGGCCACGCCCGGCGAATAGGCCAGCGCCAGGTCGTGCTGGTTCACCATCTGCTTGGTTGCGGCAATGGTGATCTTGCCGGGCTTTGGGAACTCGTGGTATTCGAGTGCGGCCTTGCGCAACAGGGCGCGTTTGTCGAGGGTGGGATGGTGTTCCGGGGCTTGCTCAGGCATGCGATGTCTCCAGTGTGCAAAGCCACGCTCAGAGGGGTGGCTGATGGGGGATTCTTTCACCTTTTCCCTCGCAAGCTTTCATGCCTGTGTGGGCTGCCTCCATTGTGACGGATATTCGTGAAATTGATTTTCGCATTACAAAATTAAAAGCCCTGCGGCACGCCAGCGCCGCAGGGCTTTCAGGGTTCATCGCCGTTCAGCGGCTGCTGGGAAAGCTGAACACCGCCCCTTCGCGCACACCCGCCGACGGCCAACGCTGCGTGATGGTTTTGCGCTTGGTGTAGAAACGCACGGCATCGGGCCCATAGGCATGCAGGTCGCCAAACAGGCTGCGCTTCCAGCCGCCAAACGAGTGGTAGGCCACGGGCACGGGCAGGGGCACGTTCACGCCCACCATGCCGACCTGGATGTGGTCGGTGAAATAGCGGGCCGCCTCGCCGTCGCGCGTGAAGATGCAGGTGCCGTTGCCGTATTCGTGCGCGTCGATCAGGTCCATGGCTTCTTGCAGCGTTTTGACGCGCACCACGCCGAGCACGGGGCCAAAAATCTCTTCCTGGTAGATCTTCATGCCCGGCTTGACGTTGTCAAACAGGCAGGCACCCAGAAAGTAGCCGTTCTCGTGGCCTGTGGCCACTTGCACGCCACGGCCGTCCACCACCAGCGTGGCGCCCTCGGCCACGCCGCTGTCCACGTAGGCCCGGACCTTGGCCGCGTGCTCACGGGTGATCAAAGGCCCCATGTCGTTGCCGTTGTCGGTGCCGGGGCCGATCTGCATCTTGGCGATTTCGGTCTTCAGCCCCGCCACGACGGCGTCGCCCACCGCGTCACCCACCGCAACCAGCAGCGGGATGGCCATACAGCGCTCGCCGCACGAGCCGTAGGCCGCGCCCATCAGCGCACTGACGGCGTTGCCCACGTCGGCATCGGGCATCAACACCGCGTGGTTCTTTGCACCGCCGAGGGCCTGCACGCGCTTAGCCTGGCGGCAGCCTTCGGCGTAGATATATTCGGCGATAGGGGTTGAACCCACAAAGCTCACCGCCTTGACCCGGGGGTCTTGCAGCAGCGTATCGACAGCCAACTTATCGCCATTGACCACGTTGAGCACGCCGGGCGGCAGGCCCGCTTCGAGCGCCAGCTGAGCGATGAACAGCACACTGCTCGGGTCGCGTTCGGACGGCTTCAGGACAAAGGTGTTGCCGCAGGCCACGGCCATGGGCCACATCCACAGCGGCACCATGGCCGGAAAGTTGAACGGCGTGATGCCTGCCGTCACGCCCAGCGCCTGGAACTCGCTCCACGAGTCAATGTTGGGGCCCACGTTGCGGCTGTGCTCGCCCTTGAGCAGTTCGGGCGCATAGCTGGCGTATTCGACGTTTTCAATGCCGCGCTGCAGCTCGCCGTGCGCATCGCTCAGCACCTTGCCGTGCTCGGCAGTGATGAGCGCGGCGATTTTGTCGGCGTTTTCTTCCAGCAGCACCTTGAGCTTGGCCATCACCCGCGCGCGCTTGAGCGGCGGCGTATTGCGCCAGGCGGGAAAAGCGGCTTCGGCCGAAGCAATGGCGGCTTCGACGGTGGCTTTGCTGGCCAACGCCACGCTGGTGGTGGACTGGCCCGTGGCGGGGTTGAACACCGGCTGTGTGCGCTCGGTGTCAACAACCAATTGGCCATCAATCAGGTGGCCGATGGTGGTGGTGACGTTGTGATCTTTGTGCATGTCAAAAATTTGAGTGAAAAGTGCCTCTAGCGCTTATCTATCAAGCGCCATCAGCTATCAATACAGAAGTATTCAGTGGGTACTGAGCGATCAGGCTGTTTCGGTCAGCGCGTCGCCCAAGGCGTTGATCAGGCGATCGATCTCGACCTTTTCGCTGATGAACGGGGGCGCCAGCTGGATGGTGTCGCCGCCGTAGCGCACGTAAAAGCCCTTCTTCCAGCACGCCATGGCGATCTCATAAGGGCGGCGGGCGGGCTCGCCGGGCAGCGCGGCGATGGTGAAACCAGCGGCCAGGCCGTAGTTGCGGATGTCGGCCACATGCTTGGCGCCCTTGAGGCTGTGCACCGCCTGCTCAAAGTGCGGCACCAGCGCCTGCACACGGCCCACCATGTCTTCCTTTTGCAGGATGTCGAGCGCCGCAATACCGGCTGCGCAGGCCACCGGGTGGGCCGAGTAGGTGTAGCCGTGGGCAAACTCCAGCATGTAGTCCGGCCCGCCTGCGGCCATGAAGGTGTCGTAAATCTCCTTGCTGGCCACCACGCCGCCCAGGGGCTGCACGCCATTGGTGACCTGCTTGGCAAAGTTGAAGAGGTCGGGCGTCACGCCGAAAGCCTCGGCGCCACTCATCGCCCCCGCGCGGCCAAAGCCCGTGATGACTTCGTCAAAGATCAGCAGGATGTTGTTCTGCGTGCAGATTTCGCGCAGGCGCTGCAGGTAGCCCACGGGCGGAATCACCACACCGGCCGAACCCGAAAACGGCTCGACGATGACAGCCGCAATGTTGGATGCATCGTGCAGGGCGATCAGGTCGAGCAGACGGTCCGCCAGCTCCTTGCCGGTGGGCGGCATGCCCTTGTAGAACGAGCCCGCCGGGGGCTGCGTGTGTGGCAGGTGGTCGGCCTCAATGCCCTGACCAAACATCTTGCGGTTGGCGGCGATACCACCCACCGAGATGCCGCCATAGTTCACGCCGTGGTAGCCCTTCTCACGGCCAATCAGGCGCGTCTTGCTCGCCTGGCCTTTGGCGCGCCAGTAGGCGCGGGCCATTTTTAAAGAGGTGTCGGCGGCCTCGGAGCCCGAACCGGTGAAGAACACATAGTCCAGCCCTTCGGGTGTGAGCGACTTGATGCGGTTGGCCAGCTCAAACGCGAGCGGGTGGCCAAACTGGAAGGCGGGCGAATAGTCCAGCTTGGCCGCCTGTTTGCCCACCGCCTCGGCGATCTCGCGGCGGCCATGGCCCAGGCCGGCGCACCACAGGCCCGAGAGACCGTCAAAAATCTTGCGCCCTTCGCTGTCGGTGTAATAGGCGCCCTGCGCCTCGACCACCATGCGGGGGTTGGCCTTGAACTGGCGGTTGGCCGTGTAGGGCATCCAGTAGGCATCGAGCCAGGCGGCATCCATGCGCGGTGCGGCGTCAAGCGAGGGTTCGGTGTGGACAAAGCTCATGGGGTGTCTCCTGTGGATTGGCGGCAAGGGCAGCTCGACATTGTTGGCGCAACTGTTAATCTCTCATATCAACAAATATCAATGTTTACTTGACGATTTATGCAAGTAAAACCTGCACCCACCAAACACCGCGCCGTGCTCGGCCAGCTCAGCGACATGGACCTGCGCCTGCTGCAGGTGTTCAAAAGCGTGGCCGAGTGCGGCGGGCTATCGGCCGCCGAGCTGGAACTGAACATCGGCACCAGCACCGTCAGCCGCCACATGAAAGACCTGGAAACGCGCCTGGGCCTGACGCTGTGCCGCCGGGGCCGGGCCGGTTTTGCGCTGACGGCCGAGGGCCAGCGCGTGTACGACGAAACCCTGCGCCTGCTGTCGGCCGTGGATGCGTTTCGCAGCAGCATTGACGACATTCACCGCCGCATGGGCGGGCGCCTGGACGTGGCGGTGTTCGACAAGACTGCCAGCAACCCGGCCGCGCACATTGGCGAGGCGATTGCGCGTTTTGCCGCGCAGGCGCCCGAGGTCAGCCTGCAGATGCACGTGGCCAGCATCCCCGCGATCGAGCGCGGCCTGATGGACGGAAGCTTTCACGTCGGCATCATCCCCGCGCACCGCGCATCGCAAAGCCTGGTGTACGCCAACCTGTTCACCGAGACCATGCTGCTCTACTGCGGTGCGCGCCACCCACTGTTTGGCGCAGACCATGCCGCGCTGACCTGGGACGCCTTGCGCGCCTGGCAGTTTGCCGGCCTGGGCTACCACTCGCCCAATATGGAACTGAGCCACGGCGCCCGCCTGCCCCGCAAGGCCACGGGCTTTGACCAGGAGTCGATTGCCACGCTCATTCTCTCGGGCCGCTACCTGGGTTTTTTGCCCGACCATTACGCCGAGAGCTTTGAGCGCCAGGGTCTGATGCAGGCCGTGCAACCGGCGCAGTTCTTCTACCCCTGCCAGTTTGTCAGTGTGCTGCGCAAGTCACCCCAGCCGCCGCGCGCGGCGCAGGCATTTGCGCAATGCCTGCTGGCGGCGCATGGTTGAGCGCCTGTTCAGAGTCTTGCAACCTTCTTCCGACCGATCCACAATGGGCACTTTCCAGCCCCTATCCTGCGAGGCACCTCATGTCCAGCATCTCCTCCATTGCATCGTCCGGCCTGCAGGCCGCGCAACTGCGGCTGGACGCCTCGGCGCACAACGTGGCCAACATGAACACGCCCGCGTTTCGTCGCCAGTCGGTGGCCCTGCAGGCCCAGCCCGAGCAGGGCGGCGTGCGCGCCAGCGTGCAGCGCGAACCCCAGGAGGGTGTGGCACTGGAGCAGGAAGCGGTGGAACAGATGTCGGCCACCTACGCCTTCAAGGCCAACCTGCAAACCCTCCAAACCGAAGACCGCATGCTGGGCGCACTGCTCAACACGCAGGCATAAGCGGGGCGCCCTGCGGTGCGGCGGCGTTGGCCGCAGCGGCACGGGCCTTGCGCGCAGAGCGCTCCCAGGCTTTTTCATGGAAGAAGAAGGCGAAAGCCTGCACCGTAGGCTCCAGCAGGCTGAGCGTGAGCGATGCGATCAGGTTGCCGGTGACCGCATAGGCCACCAAAGCGGCAACGGTGATATGGATCAGGTAGTAGCTGCCTGTCTTGAACAGCATGGTCTTGTTCTGGCGGGCGGCGCGGCGAATGCGGGACATGGCGTTCTCCTGGAGAGCAGCCCTGCACGATAGCGGGCTTTAGCAAATGATAATCATTATCAATTGATTCCGCCATTGAATCTGACTACCGCCGCCATGGTCAAAACCTGGGCACACCGGAACTTGTTCACAAAAACGCCCGCCGCCCCACTGCCCTGCGCCCACCACCGTTGCTATGATGCTCGGCCACCTTCTTTCATTCTTTCCACAGCAACCGGGAACACACATGGCCCTCATGGACTTCATCAAGAAACAGTTCATCGACATCCTCGAGTGGACCGAGGACGGCGACGGCACGCTGGCCTGGCGCTACCCGATGGCGGGCATGGAAATCCAGAACGGCGGCACGCTGGTGGTGCGCGAGTCGCAGATGGCGGTGTTCGTCAACGAAGGCCAGGTGGCCGACGTGTTCGGCCCCGGCACCTACAAGCTGACCACGCAGACCCTGCCGGTGCTGACCTACCTGAAGAACTGGGACAAGCTGTTCCAGTCGCCCTTCAAGAGCGACGTGTACTTCTTCAGCACGCGCCAGCAGATCGACCAGAAATGGGGCACGCCCCAGCCCATCACCATCCGCGACAAGGACTTTGGCGCGGTGCGCCTGCGCGCCTTCGGCAACTACGCCTACCGCATCGCCGACCCCAAGCTGTTCCACACCGAGATCTCGGGCACGCGCGACAGCTACCCCGTGGCCGACCTCGAAGGCCAGCTGCGCGGCATGGTGCTGCAGAACATCAGCAACGCGATTGCGGGCAGCGGCCTGCCGTTTCTGGACCTGGCCGCCAACCAGGTGATGTTTGCCGAGGCGCTGGCCAAGGAGCTGGCCCCCCACTTTGCCAAGATCGGCCTGACGGTTGAGAGCCTGACGGTACAGAACGTCTCCCTGCCCGAAGAACTGCAGAAAATTCTGGACCAGAAAATCGGCATGGGCATGGTCGGCAACGACATGGGCAAGTTCATGCAGTACCAGACGGCGCAGGCCATTCCCAAATTTGCCGAAGGCGGCGGCGGTGGTAGCGGCATTGCCGGTGACGCCATGGGCCTGGGCGCCGGTGTGGCGCTGGGCCAGGTGCTGGCGCAAAACCTGCAGCAAGGCCTGCAAGGCGGTGGCGGCGCGGCGGCACAGGCTGCGGGTGCGGCCACTGCGGCGGCAGCACCGGCAGGCGTGCGGCCCGACGAAGTCATGGCCACGCTGGAAAAGCTCGGCGAGCTCAAGTCCAAGGGCATCCTCACGCAGGAGGAGTTCGACGCCAAGAAGGCTGAACTGCTCAAGAAATTGGTATAAATCTTTAGCTATTAAAATAATAGCTAACAGCGCTTGATGGATAAGCGTTAGAGGCCAAAAAAGCTTCAAATACCAAACCCATCAACGCTGTCGGCCCGCCCCTGATGGCCACCGACCCCACACAGCGTTACTACCGTGCACCCTGCCCCGGCTGTGGTGCGCCGGTCGAGTTCAAAAGTGCGCAATCCACGCACGCCGTCTGCGGCTTCTGCCAAAGCACCGTGGTGCGCAGCGGCGACGTGCTGCAGCGCCTGGGCAAGATGGCCGAGCTGTTCGACGACCACAGCCCGCTGCAGCTCATGGCCAGCGGGCGCATCACGCTGGACGGCAAAGAGCAGCCGTTCACGCTGATCGGCCGCCTGCAGTACAAAAACGCGGCCGGTGTCTGGACCGAATGGGTGGCCTTCCTGCAGGACGGCAGCATGGCCAGCCTGGGCGAAGACAACGGCAGCTACGTCTTCACCCGCCCCATGGACCCGGGGCGCGAGCTGCCCGAGGCCAGCCGCTTTCGCGTGGGCAGCACCACCGCCATCAACGGCAAGCCCTACAGCGTGGCCTTCAGCGGCCAGGCCAGCCTGATCTCGGCCCAGGGCGAACTGCCCAAGCTGCCACCGCTGGGCCAGCCGTTCGATATGGTCGAGCTGCGCAGCGAAGACGGCGAAGTGCTCAGCATCGACTACGGCCACCAGCCCCCCAACGTCGAACGCGGCAAGTCCGTGCTGCTCGAAGACCTGCAGCTGCAAGGCCTCAAGGACGAATCGGCCAAAGACGAAAAAGGCCGCCAGTTCAACTGCCCGCACTGCGGTGCGCCCGTGCAGGTGCAACTGGCCAGCACCAAAAGCATCACCTGCGGGTCGTGCGCCAGCATCATTGACCTCGGCAGCGGCGTGGGCGGCGAGTTGCGCTCGGCCGAGCAGGACGAACCCGTGCGCCCCATCATCCCGCTGGGCAGCAAAGGCCAGCTCCAGGGTGTGCAATGGCAGGTGGTGGGCTTTCAGCACCGCATGGGGCAAGAACCCGGCGACGACGAACAGTTTGGCTGGAGCGAGTACCTGCTCTACAACCAGAAACGGGGCTTTGCCTTTCTGGTCGATGCCGAAGACGGCTGGAGCATGGTGCGCCCCACCACGGGCGCCCCACAAGTGGGGTCGACGGGCCGCACCGCCACGTACATGGGCACCACCTACCAGCTCAAGTACAGCTACGAGGCCGAAACCACCTATGTGCTGGGCGAGTTCTACTGGCAGGTCGAGCGCGGGCAAAAAACCTCCAACCGCGACTACGCCAGCGCCAAGGGCCTGCTGTCGATGGAGCAGAGCAAGAACGAGCTCACCTGGTCGGCCGGCGACAAGCTGGCCAGCGACACGGTGGTCAAGGCCTTCAAGCTTGACGACAAGAAAGACCTGCTCCAGCGCGACGACCCCGGCCCCTTCGTTGCGGCCAAGGGCCTGGGCTGCGGCACACTCATCCTCATCGCCGTGGTGCTCATCATCCTGCTGGTGCTGCTGTCGAACTGCTCGGGCTCGCCCGGGGGCGGCTACCGCAGCTCCAGCGGTTCGTTCGGTGGTTTTTCCACCGGCGGTGGGCATAAATAAACTTCAAGGAGAAACGCATCATGATGGGAATTGAATGGCTCCGGCCCGCGGCATTCCTCGGCTCCATCCTCTACGCCATCATTGGCGTTTTCATCTTCTGGCTGTGTTTTGTCATCGTCGACAAAATCACCCCCTACGACCTGTGGCGTGAAATCGTCGAAAAACAGAACCAGGCCCTGGGCCTGGTCGTGGCCGCGATGTGCCTGGGAATCAGCATTATCGTGGCGGCCGCGATTCACTGAAATGAAACACCCCCCTGAGGCCCTTTGGGCCTTCCCCCCGCTCTCGCAGCGCTGTGCGCTGCGGGCAGGGGGACGCTCCCAGCGCGGCGGGGCGGCCCTTGCGCGGGAGCCCTGGCTTGGGCAGCGCCAGTTTCATGCGGCGCGGGTGGCGCGCAGCGCTATGGACAACTGAAATCATCAAAAACAATAGCTTCCCGCGCTTGATTGGTAATGATTTGCGGTTGTTTTGATTCCTTTTTAAGGTCGGTGCCTGCCTACAGCAGCTCCTCGCGCAGCTGCGCCGGCGACTTGATCGACAGCAGCCCCGGGGCCACATCAAAGGCCGTCTTGGCGCCGCACTGGCCCTGCGCATGGAGGCGGTGCGCCGCGCGCGCGTAGGCCACCAGCACGCTGGCGGTGAACTCGGGGTTGCTGTCGAGCTGCAGCGCGTACTCGATGACCTGGCGCTGCGCATCGCCCGTGTTGCCGCTGCGGATCACGAAGCCGCCATGCGGCATGCGGTTGTGCTCGCGCTGCAGCGTGGCGGCGTCGATAAAGTGCACGGTGGTGTCGTAATCGGCAAAGTAGTCAGGCATGGTGACGATGGCCTGGCGCACCGCATCGGCGCTGGCGCCGTCCTCCAGCACCACATGGCATTCGCGCGTGTGCTTCTGGCGCGTGCTGAGCGCGGGGCGCGTGCCGCTGCGCACCTGGGCCACCGCCTCGGGCGAGGGAATGGTGTACTGCACGCCCGCCTTCACGCCCGGCACGCGGCGGATGGCGTCGGAATGCCCCTGGCTCAACCCCTTGCCCCAGAAGGTGTAGGTGGCGCCATCGGGCAGCAGCGCCTCGCCGTACAGGCGGTTGATAGAGAACATGCCCGGGTCCCAGCCGATGGAGATCAGCGCCGTCTTGCCGTTGGCGCGCGCGCTCGCGTCCACCGCATCGAAATACGCCGGAATGCGCGCATGGGTGTCAAAGCTGTCCACGGTGTTGAACAGCGCCGCCAGCTCGGGGCCCTGGCGCGGCAGGTCGTCCTTGGAGCCGCCGCACAGGATCAGCACGTCGATGGCGTCCTTGAATTCGGCCAGCCGATCGTAGGCATGCACCGGCGTGCGGGCAAACAGCGGCTGCAGGTCCTGCGGCGCGCGCCGCGTAAAGATGCCGACCAGCACCATGTCGGGGTTCTTTGCCACGGCGGCCTCCACGCCGCGCCCCAGGTTGCCGTAACCGGCGATACCAATGCGAATCTGATTGCCCATGAATTGCTGTCCAAGGTGGTAAAAAAGGATGACCGAGTCTACCCACCGTCTGCACCACAATAGCGCGATCGCCCGGCACCCACGCCGCAGGCCACAGAACGCCCCACCATGCCCACCCTTGACTGGCTCAACCGCTCCACCGCTTTCACTACCGCCGCCCAGGTGCCCTTCCACCTGTTCGAACCCGTCAGCACCCACGGCGACGCGCGGAGCGCCGCTGAAAACCTGGACCACAGCCTGTGGCTGTCGATGATGCTGCCGCGCCTGCAACGGCTGCGCAAACTGACGCCAAGCCAGCATCGAGATGCATATGGCCGACTTGCGCGACGCGGCAAAAATCTGGCCCAGCAACTCGATGAAGTACTGGCATGAGTAACGCTCCCGGCACTGCCGTACCAGCTGCCCCCCACGGCCCCCGCCCCATCGACATCGCCCTGCTCGCCAGCGTCTTCGTGGTGGCCGCCTGCGGTCTGCTGTACGAGCTGGCGGCCGGTGCGCTGGCGTCGTACCTGCTGGGCGACTCGGTGCTGCAGTTTTCCACCATCATCGGCACCTATCTGTTCGCCATGGGCGTGGGTTCGTGGCTCTCGCGCTATTTCGAGCGGCAGTTGCCGGCGCATTTCTTGCGCATCGAACTGCTGGTGGCGCTGATCGGGGGCACGCTACCGGCGGTGCTGTTCCTGGCCAATGCCTATGCGCCGGGGGCGTTCCGCTTTTTGCTCTATGGCATGGTGCTGGTGGTGGGCACGCTCGTCGGCCTGGAGATTCCGCTGGTGATGCGTATCTTGAAGCGCAATGTGGCGCTCAAGGACCTGGTCTCGCAGGTCCTCACCTTCGACTACCTGGGCGCACTGGCGGTGTCGCTGGCGTTCCCGCTGCTGCTGGTGCCGCACCTGGGGCTGATCCGCACGGGGCTGCTGTTTGGGCTGCTCAACGCGCTGGTGGCCGTGTGGGCGTTGTGGCTTTTTCGCTGGGAGCTGCGGCGCTGGGGCGCGCATGTGGCGGCCTGCGCCATGGTGATTGGGCTGCTGCTGGCGGCGCTGGCGGGCGCTGAGCACATCACCACTTTTGCCGAAGACAAGTTTTACCAGGACCGCATCGTCTTCACCGCAGCTTCGCCCTACCAGCGCATCGTGGTGACGGATGGCAAGCTGGGCCACCGCCTGTTCCTCAACGGCAACCTGCAGTTTGCCGAGCGCGATGAGTACCGCTACCACGAGGCGCTGGTGCACCCGGCTATGGCGGCCCACGGTGCACCGAAGCGCGTGGCGGTGCTGGGCGGGGGCGACGGTATGGCGGTGCGCGAGATTCTCAAATACCCCTCGGTGGAATCGGTCACGCTGGTGGAGCTGGACCCGGCCATGACGCGGCTGTTTACCGACAACGAAACGCTGGCCAAGCTCAACGGCCATGCGCTGGCCGACCCGCGGGTGCACGTCGTCAACACCGACGCGTTTCAGTGGCTGCAGCAGGGCGAGGATTCGCCGCCGGGCCGCCCCAAGGCGAATCGCGCCCCCTCGGGGGGCAGCGAACCACGCGCAGCGGGAAGCGTGGGGGCTCACGATACCTTTGATGTGATCGTGGTGGACTTCCCCGACCCCACCAACTTCGCCATTGGCAAGCTCTACACCAACAGTTTCTACGCCTTGCTCGACCGGCGCCTGGCCGCCAGCGGCTATGCGGTGGTGCAGACTACGTCGCCCCTGGTGGCGCGCCAGAGTTTCTGGACCGTGGTGCAGACCATCGAGTCGGTCGGCCTGCAGACGGCGCCCTACCACGCCCATGTGCCCAGCTTTGGCGAATGGGGCTTTGTGCTGGCCAGCCACCGGCCCTGGCGCCTGCCCGAGGCGCTGCCCGGCGGGCTGCAGTTTTTGAGCGCCAGCACGCTGCCGCTGCTGTTTGACTTTCCCCTGGACATGGCGCGGGTGCCGGCCGAGGTGAACCGCCTGTCCAACCAGCTGCTGGTGCACACTTATGAGCGCGAGTGGGGCAAGGTCATGGCCCACTGAACATCGGGTCAAAGGCATACACCATGCAACGCCGCCAGTTTCTTGCCACCGCTGCCGCCACGGCCCTGGCCGGTTGCCACGATGCACCGCGCACGCTGCAGGGCGGCTTTGCCGGTATCGACCTGGCGCGCGGCCATGCGCTGCGCGACCTGCTGCAGTCGAGCAAGCTGCCCGCGCCCAGCGTGGTGCGGCGCGCGCAGATCATCATCGCCGGCGGTGGCGTGGCCGGGCTGGCGGCGGCGCGGTCGCTGCGGCTGGCGGGCATCGACGATTTTGTGCTGCTCGAGCTCGAAGACCAACCCGGTGGCAACAGCCGCGGGGGCAGCGTGAGCAGCATCGCCTGCCCGCTGGGCGCGCACTACCTGCCGGTGCCGGGGGACGATTCCCGCGAAGTGCAAGACCTGCTCGAAGAACTGGGCCTGCGCCGGCGCATCGCCGGGCGTTGGCAGTACGACGAGCGCCACCTGTGCCACAGCCCGCAGGAGCGTCTTTTCCGCGACGGCGAATGGCAAGAGGGTTTGCTGCCCATGCAAGGCGTGGGCGCCAGCACATTGGCCCAGTACCGGCAGTTTTCTGCGCTGGTGCAAGCGCTGGGCAAAGCAGCGCGCTTTACCATGCCCGTGCTCAAGTCTTTAGAGGTAAAACGGCCTCTGTCGCCCACCCATCAAGCGCTGGATGCTCTTGTTTTTGATGATTGGCTGGCACAACAAGGGCTGGATGATGCCCACCTGCGCTGGTACCTGGACTACTGCTGCCGCGACGACTACGGTGCGGGCACGGCGCGCGTGTCGGCCTGGGCGGGTATCCACTACTTCGCCAGCCGCCATGGTTTTTCTGCGCCAGGCGACGACGCCCCGCCCGAGCAAGACGGCGTGCTCACCTGGCCCGAGGGCAACGGCTGGCTGACCCAGCGCCTGGCGGAGCCCCTGCGCGCTGGCGGCCAGCTGCGCACGGGCTGCAGCGTGCTGCGCATCAGCGAAGGGCGCCACGGCGTGGAGGTGGATGCCCTGCACCACGCGACGGGCACCGTGGAGCGCTGGCAAGCCCCGCGCGCCATCGTGGCGCTACCGGTATTTGTGGCGGCGCGGGTGGTGCAGCAGGCCCCGGCCTTTTTGCGCGAAGCTGCACGGCGGCTGCACTGGGCGCCCTGGCTGGTGGCCAACATCCACATCGACGCGCCTTTGCTCGACCACCCCGGCGCCGCGCCCGCCTGGGACAACGTGCTCTACCAGGATGCCAACCCCGGCGGCCTGGGTTATGTGGACGCCGGTCACCAGCGCCTGGACCCGCGCTCGGCCATCACCGCCCCCACGGTGCTGAGCTACTACCAGGCGCTGGGCGATGTACCCCAGGGCCGCGAGCAGTTGGCAACCCAGCCGTGGACGCACTGGGCACAGGCTGCGCTGGCCACCCTGGGCGTGCCCCACCCCGACCTGGCCCGGCGTGCCACGCGCGTGGAGGTCACGCGCTACGGGCACGCCATGTCCATTCCCACACCGAGTACGCTGGGGTTTTTAAGCAAAATCGGCCTCCAGCGCCCGTCACTCAAGCGCAAGCAGCTATCGAATGGTGAGCAAACCCGCTGGCTGCCCACACCCACCACCGCACGGCTGGCGTTTGCGCACGCCGACTGGTCGGGCTATTCGGTGTTTGAGGAAGCCTTTACGCGCGGTCACGGGGCGGGGCTGGCGGTGTTGGCCTGAACCGCGGTGCACCGCGGCGTTATCCCGCCGTCACCCGCGCTGCACATCCCACCACAAGCCCAGGCACAGGGCCGCGCCCACGGCATACAGCAGCCAAGTGGGCGAGATGGCGTAGGGGTAGAACATCAATGCCACACCCCACCAGCGCGTGCTGCGGCGCTGCACTTTTTTGCCGTGCCAGTACGCGGCCATGCCGACCAGTCCAAACAGGATGGCACCCACGATATAGGCCGGGCTGGGCAATTCCAGTCCGAGGGATTGCAGGGCAGAGAGGGTTTCCATGAGGGGAGGGCAGGCGGCGGTTGTGCACTATCCCACACAACACCCACCCGGCGCGCGCTGGAGCAGCGCCCCATTGCTGCAAGCGCTGGGCAGGGTGCAGGGCACCCTGAGAAAATGCCGTACCGCCCCCTCTCTGCGCCATCACACCATGCCCACCACTCCCACCCCCGGTCATTTCGAACGCCAGCACGCACGGCTGGATGCCTTGTTGCACGCCCATTTGCTCGACGTGGCGGGTGCGGACTTCGCCAGCGCACTGCAGCACCTGCAATACTGGCACCAAGGCTTGCAGCAACACATCGCCATCGAGAACACGCGCCTGTTGCCCCATGTGCCCGAAGGCGCGCGCTGGGCCGCGCGGGTGTACCGGCTGGAGCACGATCGCATCGCACTGCTGGCCGAGGAATACCTGGAGCGCGTGCAGAAGGTGGCCAGCCTCCCTCTGCCCGACGAAACGGCTCGCCGCAGCGCGGTGCTGATGCTGCTGGACGCCGCCCATGCACTGCGCCACGTGCTGGAGCACCACCACGAACGCGAACACATGGCTCTGGCCCATGAGCTGCCCCTGGACTTGCAGGAGGCCGCGTGGCACGGCGTGGACAGCACGAATGCACCGCCTGCACCGCAGCCGACCGGGGTGTCCTGAAGGGGACGGGCCTGCGGGCCGGGCGGCGTACCATCATGGCCACGATTCCCGCTGTCCCCCCATGCAAGGAGCCCACGCCATGGCAGATACTTTTACCGCACTGGTCATCGAAGAACACGAAGGCAAGGCGCGCAGCGTTTTCAAGCAACTGCAACTCTCCGACCTGCCCGACGACGATGTGCTCGTCGAGGTGCAGTACTCGGCCCTGAACTACAAGGATGGCCTGGCCCTCTCGGGCAACCGCAACAAGGTGGCGCGCAGCCTGCCCATGGTGGGTGGCATCGACTTGGCGGGCACGGTGGTCGAGTCGCGTTCGCCGCTGTGGAAGGCCGGCGATGTGGTGGTACTGAATGGCTTTGGTTTGTCTGAGACGCACTGGGGTGGTTTCACCCGGTTCCAGCGCGTCAAGGCCGAATGGTTGGTGGCACTGCCCGACGCCTTTACGCCGCAGCAGGCCATGGCCATTGGCACGGCCGGCTACACCGCCGCGCTGTGTGTCGATGTGCTCGAGCGCTGGGGCCACGCGCAGCCGGGCACAGGCCAGGTGCTGGTCACCGGCGCTGCGGGTGGCGTGGGTTCCGTGGCGGTCAGCTTGCTGGCCAGGCGCGGCTACAACGTCACTGCCTCTACCGGTCGGCCCGACACACACGACTACCTGCGCGGCCTGGGCGCCAGCGCCTTCATCGACCGCGCCAGCCTGCAAGGCCCGGTGCGTCCGCTGCAACGCGAGACCTGGACGGGCGCCGTGGACTCGGTGGGCAGTACCACCCTGGCCAACGTGCTGGCGCAAATGGAATACGGCGCGGGGGCTGCCGCATGCGGCCTGGCCGGCGGCATGGACCTGCCAGCCACGGTGCTGCCGCACATCCTGCGCAGCGTGGCGCTGCTGGGGGTGGATTCGGTGATGGCGCCGATGCCTGCACGCCACGCCGCGTGGCAGCGCCTGGCGCGCGATCTGGACCCGGCGCACCTGCAAGCCATCACCACCGTGGAGCCCATGAGCCGCCTGCCGGAACTGGCAGGCGCTATTTTGGCGGGGCAGGTGCGCGGGCGCGTGGTGGTCGATGTGACGCGCTGAGCGCGGTCTGATTCCATTTCTCCATCCAACGATGGCTTTGTCGGCTTCGCTTGCCGTGCAACGGCACTGTCTGCGCTGGGCCTTCGCGTACTCGATGGATGGAGAAACGGAATGATTCGACGACCCTGTCAAACACCCGTCTGTTCTGCAGCGATCCAGCGCAGGCCCTTGCCTCGGTTGCTGAAGTAATAGTCTCCTTGCGGGCTGATGACAACGGCGCGGCGCGCTGCTGGATCGGCGAAATAGCGCCAGCCATGGCCGGGCGTTGCGGGCGCGGCGTCGTGGGCGACAACCTGCATGCCGTGGTCGTACCCGTTTGCGGGGCGCGCGTCCGTCGTGTGCTGACGGTCGCGTTCATGGTCATGTGTGCGATTTTCAGCCCGCAGGGGCATGCTGATCAAGGCTGCCAGCATGGCGACTGTGGTGAGAAGTGCGGTCGATTGCATGGGGGTCTCCTTTGCATGGGTGCCCAGTCATTGGCGACTGTGTGCACAGTGTGCGCCTGAGGGTATGAATCGCTGCTGAACGGTTTGTTGAACTGGCGTTCATCCAGGGTCTTATTCTGTTTCCCAATCATTCGTGTCTAGGCGCGAAGCCTACGATCAGTGCTGTAGCACGGCAATGCGAAGCAACAACGTAGAAATGGAATTACGGCGCAGTCGAAACACCGAACCGCCCCAGCCCCATCTCCACCAGCCCTTCGGGGCGGCGCAGCAGAAACAGCGCTTCCAGCCCTCTGCGCTGCGCCAGGGCAAGGCCCTCGCCGGGGCCTGCCACCAGCAGGGCGGTGGCCCAGGCGTCCGCCTCCATGCAGGTGTGCGCCAGCACGGTGACCGAGGCGACGGCGTTGTTCACCGGCGCAGCGCGGCGCGCGTCCATGGTGTGCGCAAGGCGCGCATCGCCCACCTCCATGTAGTGCCGGTAGTCGCCCGAGGTGGCCACGGCCAGGTCCTGCAGCTCGATCACACCCCGCACCGCGCGGCGCCCGGCCTCGGGCGATTCGAGCGCCACCGCCCAGGGCGCACCGCTGGCCTGGTGGCCCACGGCGCGCAATTCCCCATCGAGCGCCGCCAGCGCATGGCGCACTCCGTGCTGTTGCAGCACGGCAGCCATGCGGTCCACCGCATAGCCCTTGGCAATGCCGCACAGATCGAGCTGCACGGAAGCACGCTTGCGGGCGCGGCCTGCTGCAGGGTCGATCTCCAGGCTCTCGCGCATCGGGCACGGCGCAGCCTGGCGCACGGTGTGGATCGCTGCGGCGTCGGGTGCATCGCGCACCGCACCAAAACCCCAGGCATCGACCAGCGCGCCGACGCAGGGGTCAAACGCGCCTGCGCTTTGGCGGTGAATGTCCATGGCGCAGGTCAGCACTTCCAGAAATTCAGGCGGCAGGTCCACCCAGGCGTCCACGGGTGCGCGGTTCAGGCGCACCAGGTCGCTCTCCGGCTTCCAGGGGGACATCTGCGCGTCCACCTGCTGCACCGCCGCAGCAAGGTTCTGGCGCAGGGCGTCCAGGTCCAGAGCGGCGTCACAGTCCACGCTGGCAGACCAGCGCGTGCCCATGGTCGGGCCGTGCAGGGTGGCGCGCTGGCAGGGCGCGGCAGCGTCAGAAGACATCTTCGGCATAGCGCTCTTTTGCTTTGAGCTGCGCCACGCTCAAGTGCAGCGGCGCAAGGATGGCGTCCAACGCCTCGGCCACGCCCTTGGCCATGGCGCGGCTGCCGCAGACGCGCACCAGGGCACCCTGGGCCAGCAGTGCGCGTACGCGCTCGGCGTCGCGGCGCAGGGCATCCTGCACATAACCACCGCCTTCGGGGATGCGCGAGAACACCGTCTGTACACTTGCCAGCCGCCCTTCGCCCAACCAGCGCTGGATTTCGGGGCCAAAGTAAAAGTCCTGCGCCGGATCGCGCCCCCCAAAATACAGGTGCATGGGTGTGTGCCGATCGTTGCGACGGATGAAACCGGCCAGCGGCGCCACGCCCGTGCCCGCCCCGATCAGCAGCACCGGGCGGCGTGTACGCGGCAGTGCAAAACCGGGATTAGAGCGGATGAAAGCGGCAATGCTGTCCCCCGGTTGCAGGCCCAGCAAATGCGTAGAGCACAGGCCACCCGGCAACAGGCGCACGCAGATTTCCAGAAACCCATCCTGCGAGCCCGACGCCAGCGAGTAATAACGCGGCACGGCCGAGCCAGGCGCCAGGATGCCCACCAAATCGCCCGCCGCAAAGTGCCCCAGGCGGGCGCCGCCGCCCTGCGCGGGCCAGGCAAAGCGCAGGATGGCCGTGGGCTCGTCGCTGTGCTCTCGGTAGCCCTGGCGCGCTACAAGCGTGAGCGCGGTGGTGGGCGGAACGCGCGGCACATAGTCGAGCACCAGGGGTTCGCCCAGTGCCTGCGCCAGTGCCTGGCCCCAGCGGGTGAACTGCTGGCTCGATTGCTGGTGGATGCATTCGAGCGGCAGCAGCGCAGGCCAGCCGCGCGCGCGCAGGGTCTGCTCCAGTGCCTCGGCAAAGGCGCAGAAGGCCGGGTACTGCCGGTCGCCAAAGCCCAGCACCGTCACCGGCACGGCGCTGGCGGTCAATTTTGCGATGCGCTCGAGTGCGTCTTTGGCGTGCGCCGGGGCCTGGCCTTCGCCATAGGTGGCGGCGAGCACGAACACCTGCTGCGTGGCGAGCGCGGTCTGGAAATGCTCCAGGGCGCCGGTATGCACGCGGTGCCCGCTGTGGATCAGCGCATCCTGCAGCGCCTGGGCAAAACCCCAGGTGCTGCCGCCTTCACTGGCGACAAAGATAAGCACGTCAGCCTGTGCCAGCGGGCTGTTGCCGGTGATCTGCGGTGTCTGGCTGCGTACTTGCCACCAAATGACCACGCCCGACAGCCAGAACAGCAGCACGCTGGCCCCCACGAGCCCGAGCACCACGGCCCAGGGCCAAGCCGACTCACCGGTGTGCAGCACCAAAGCCCAGTCGTAGATGCGCTGTGCAAAGGTGGCGTCTTGCCAGGCCAGCATGTTCCCGGAGTAGCGATCCACCCAGCCTTCACCCTGAAGAGTGGCGACGCTCCAGATGTCTTCGGGGTCGGAAGCGTCGGGAAAATTCAGCTTGCGCAAGTCCCGGACGGCAAGGTTTTGCAGCGCAGAGAGCTGCGCCCCAGGCAGGGCGGTCTGGCCAGTGACCACAGAGACCACATCGGGCTCGGTCCCGGTGTCCAAAGTCACCAGCCCCAGGGTCGAGGCGCTCATAGTGAGCGCGGTGAGGGATGTCAGGCACAGCACCGCAAGCACCACCCGACCGGTGACGACGTGGATGCGCTGTGCCAGCGAGCCCCGCACCCGCGCGCCCAGGCGCCGCCAGCCACCCATGCGGCGCAGCAGCAGAACCAGGGCCGAGATGCATATCAAGCCCATAGCCAGCGCAATGCCCGCCGCACCCCAGCGCCCGGCGTCACCCAGCAGCAGCGAGCGGTGCAGGTTTTTCACCCAGCGCGGCAGCGCTGAGGGCTGCCAGGCGCCCAGCACCCGGCCATCGGCCGGGTCCACGTAGTGCGCCTGCGCCTCGTCGCCGACAAAGCCGAACACCACGATGGCGCCCGAGGACAGGTGGCGGATTTCCTCCGCGTCCGGCACGGTGCGCGTCACACGCTCCACCAACGTGGCCACCGACAGGTCACCCGGTGCGGCGGGTGCCTGCCACGCCTCCTGAACCGGGTCGAATGCCAGGATGGCACCGGTGATCCCAAGTACCACGGCCAGGGCGCCGACGGTCAGGCCCAGCCAACGGTGGATTGCCTTCCATCCCATGCGCGTGTCCTTTACTGCAACTGAAAGGTCAGCGACTGGATGTACTGCTTGCCAGCCTGCGGTTTGCCAGCGTTGGTGGTCGTCAGCGGTACGCGGATTTCCGATGGGCTGTCGCGCATGTCTTCCACGGCCGCGTCGATGCGGATTTCGTAGCCTGCGTCAATCAGTGCATCGGCCAGGTCGGCCGTGACCTTGAGCGTGCGGCCCGCGCCCACGCTGGCGCCCGTGACGCCGTTCAGGCGCTTGGCGTCACCGGCCGAGAGCCGGTTCCAGTCGGACAGGTGCTTGTGGTACTTGGCCTTGCCGCCGGCCACCCACAGCGTGCCGGCGTACGCCCCCTTGGCATCGGTCAGGTAGGCGGCCAGGTAGGCGCCGTCGCCGCCATAGTTTTTGAGCTGGGCGGTCAGCGTGACCTGGCGGCTGTGCGCCAGGGCGGGCAGGGCCAGCACGCAGGCGGCGGCCAAAGTGGTCAAGAGAGGTTTGGACATGGTGATGCTCCGGTATGAAATTACTCAACCTGGCCGCGTGGCGCGGTACCAGGGGTGAACAGGGGTGACGGCGCAACGGCGCTGCCTGGTTGCTGTGGCCCGCCCTGCGGTGCGGCGTGCTCACGATCCCGCTCCCGCGTGCGCTGATGATCGCGTTGTTTCATCTTCACGACCTTCAGGGTTTCCGGGTCGATCTTGGCCTTGAAACCACGGCCCTGGGCGTCGGTGCCACGAATTTCATAGCAACCATCATCTATTTTCAGTCGCTGAATCTGCCAGCCCTGCTGGGCCGCCATTTGCCGCACGGCCTCGCGCGACTGCCAGCGGTTCACCGGCGCGTCGCAATCGTCATCGGCCCATGTGGGCAGGACCGCCAGGCCCAGTGCCATGGCCAGCAAGCCACGGCGCAGAGTGGGGGAGTTTTTCATGGTGATGCTCCTTTTCAACAGGTTAACGCATGGCAAATGATTCGCGGTGCAGGCGCCAGCGGCTGGGACCGCGTGCGTGCGCATGCAGTGCATCGCCCAGGCCCTGGGGGCCGCAGAACCAGATGTCCAATGGGCCGCCGGATTCGGCTTGCAAATCCTGCGGCGTCAGGCGCTGGCCCTGGGCTTCGCTGTGCACGGTGAGCGGCACGGGCGGCTGGGCCTGCGCGCACAGCGCTTGCAGGCGCGCCAGCAGCGGGTCGCGCCGGGCGTCGCGCGTGCAGTAATGCATGTGTACGGGGGCTGGGTCGCGGCCTTCGGTGGGCATGCCAGGCTGGCGTGCCTCCAGCAGCGCAAAGAAGGGGGTCACGCCCACGCCCGCCGCCACCCACACCTGCTGGCGGCGGCGCGAGCCCTGGCCATCAAAGCGGCCGTAGGGCCCTTCGATGTCTACGCGCTGACCGGCGCGCAAGCGTTGGTG
>NZ_BAAGQN010000001.1:0-86220 GCF_054783455.1 Simplicispira piscis | reverse complement strand
GTGAAAGGGTGGGCACCTTCGGCAGCATCAAAACGCACGAAGACGAACTGCCCCGCGCGGTGCCCGCGCCAGCTGGGCGGCATGGCGCAAATGACCTCGACCGGCGCACCCGTGGGCGTATCGCCCAGCACGGTGACTGCCTGGATGCGCGCCGCATGGTTGCGCGAGCGCCCCACCCAGCCCGCCAGCGACCACACGGCGGCCAGGCTGCCCAGTGCCAGCAGCGAGCCCATCAGCAAGCCCAGCGGCAGCGCCCAGAACGTGAGCGGCATCAGCGCCACGGCATGGAACACCAGCGCGAGGAACAGCACCGGCATGGCACGGTGCAGGAGGCGCCAGTGTTTATAGGGCAGCAGGCGTGCAATCAGCGTGAGCGCCACCATGGCCAGCAACAGGTAGAAGGCCCACTCGCCCAGGTCCTTGGCAAAACCGCGGGTATCCGTCAACCAGGGCAGCACGGCCTCGCGCGCGGGCCTGCCGGCACGGCCCCACAAGGCCTTGATCCAGCCACTCGACTCCTTGGCGCCCCAGTGGGCGATGGCGGTGAGGGCGGCGGCGATACCCGTCCATTTGTGCAGGCGGTAGACCTGGTCCATGCCGCCCATCACCCGGTCCAGCAGCGGCAGGCGCAGGGCGAGCAGCATGACCAGCGCCATCAGGCTGATGCTCCACAGCCCACTCAGGTACATCGCGTGCTGGCGCAACTGCCACCAGCCCAGGGCGACGCCTTGCGCATCGACCAGGGGCGAGACACCCAGGTCGGCCGGTGCGACGGCCATCCATGCCAGGGTAATGCCCAGCAACCAGATTCCCAGTACAACTTTGATACGCATGAGGAAGTCCTTTTTTCTCGTTCAGAGCCATTGTGAAAAATCTGCCTTGAACGAATGCTGAAAGGCGCATTCATCTTCCGTTCATCGTCCAAAAATGAAACTCCACACGCTGAGAGTCGGTAATTTCTAATTCGATATTTCAGCGATTTTTTTTACCGAAAACTGAAGGGCCGTGTGCGCATCGGAAACAAATGAATGCATTAGAACACCATTGACAGCGACACGCTTACCGTTGTATTGATTAAAATCAACACCATTCAAAGAGAAGAGTGTCATTTCCACCTGATTCTCCTCTGCATCTTCATAAGAATTTTTTCCAGCCGCCATGCAAATAGGCCGGTCCAATTTCAAGAATGCATGCTTTTCTTGTGGGTTGCGGTGAGTACCCGCCCCTTTTGGAAGATCCGCTGGCGCCTTGAGTAAAATTTCTCCTTGCAGATGAATTTCTGCATAATCATAATTATTACAGCTACCGAAAGCACTCATAGAAAATGTAAAAATAAAAGCAAATGATAATTTCGGCAGTGGATTTTTCATCTTTAATCAATATCAATTCATACACAAAGAAAAACATCAATACCAATGCGCTTGCATGCGCGAACGGGGCATAAACAGCTATTGATAATATAAAACATTACTTTTAATTGATTTTGTTGTGTAAACAGAAATTCGCCAGACACCGCCCCATACATACTCATGCCACAACGTCAACCGCGACGGGTGATGCCCAGCAGCCAGATTCCCAGTACAACTTTGATACGCATGAGGAAGCCCTTCTTTTCTCGCTCAAAACCATTGTGGAGAATTGCGCTTGAACGAATACTGAAAGGCATATTCATCTTCCGTTCATCGCCTCCGGGGTAAAAAACCACCTATGTCCTCGTGCACTGCGCTCACCCTTCGTCGGCTCGCCCTGCCCTGCGTAGCGCTGTGCCTGCTCGGCGCGAGCCCCTTGCTGCGCGCCGATGACCACGACCATGGCTCCCACGAGCTGGCACGCCAGGCGCTGGAACAAGGCCGGGTGCTGCCCCTGCGCACCGTGCTCGAAAAAATCGAACGCGACTACCAAGGACAGGCACTGAAGGTGGAATTCGAGCAGGACGACGGTCGCTTCCTCTATAAAATTCGCCTGCTGCAAAGCGATGGCCGCATGGTCAAGCTCAAGGTCGATGCCGTCGATGGCAAGGTGCTCGACAGCAAGCGCAAGGAACACGAAAAGGACAGGAATGCGCATCCTCGTCGTTGAAGATGAACCCACGCTGTGCCACCAACTGGTGCAGGCCGTCGCCGCGGCAGGGCACACGGTCGAGAGCGCCAGCGACGGTGTCACCGCGCACTATTTGGGCGACGTGGAAGACTTCGACGCCGTGGTGCTAGACCTGGGCCTGCCCGCGCTCGACGGCCTGTCGGTGCTGCGCCGCTGGCGTGCGGCGGGACGCACCATGCCGGTGCTCATCCTCACCGCGCGCAGCGCCTGGCATGAAAAAGTGGCGGGCATGGATGCGGGCGCGGACGACTACCTGGCCAAGCCCTTTCACATGGAGGAGCTGCTAGCGCGCCTGCGCGCCCTGCTGCGCCGCCTGGGCGAACACACCAGCGCGCAATGGCAATGCGGGGCCATCCTGCTCGACACGCGCCAGGCCCGCGTGCTGGTCGACGGCCTGCCCCTGCAACTGACCAGCCATGAGTTCAAGCTGCTGTCGCTGCTCATGCAGCGCAAGGGCGAAGTGCTCTCGCGCACCGAATTGTCCGAACACATCTACCCGCACGACAGCGACCGCGACTCCAACACCATTGAAGTCTTCGTCGGCCGCCTGCGCAAGAAGCTGCCCGCCGGCAGCATCGAAACCGTGCGTGGCCTGGGCTACCGGTTGATCGACGCGGGCCACGCGGCGTGAGAACGGGGTCGCTGCGCCTGCGCCTGCTGGCGGGCACGCTGGCCTGGATGCTGCTGGCCATTGCCCTGGTGGGCTGGGGCCTGCGCACCTTGTTCCAGGACCATGTCACACAACAATTGCAGGCCCAACTGGTGATGCAGCTCGACCATTTGAGTGCTTCGGTCGATTGGGAGCCACCCGGCCGCGTCAGCGTGAGCACCATGGCTGCCGATCCGCGCCTGGCGCAGCCCTTGTCGGGCCTGTACTGGCAGATTGACCGGCAGGGCACTGCGCCCCAGGCGGGCGTAGCACGCTCGCGCTCGCTGTGGGACCAGGTGCTGCGTTTGCCCGACGCACCAAAGTCCTATCCTGCCAGTGGCTACAGCGTCTTGCCGCTACGTGACGCCCAGGGCCACGCCTTGCTGGCCGTGGCGCGCACCCTGCAACTGCCCGAGGACGATGCGCCCCCGCTGCGCCTGGTGGTGGCGGGCGACAAGGCACTATTGGCCGAGCCCTTGCAGCGCTTCACCCAGATGCTGCTGATGGCGCTGGGCATGCTGGCGCTGGGCCTGGCCTTGGCCATCGCCATGCAATTGCAGCTGGCGCTGCGGCCGCTCAAGCTTTTGCGCGCGCGCCTGGCGAGCGTGCGCAGCGGCGCCGCCGGGCAGCTGGAAGGCAGTTTTCCGAACGAACTACAACCGCTGGTCAACGAGTTCAACCACGTACTGCGCGAGAACGCAGACATGGTGCAGCGCGCCCGCACCCAGGCCGGCAACCTGGCCCACGCGGTGCACACGCCGCTGTCCATCCTGGCCAATGCCGCTGACCGAGAAAGCAGCCCGCTGGCACTGCTCGTGCAGGAGCAGGTGGCGACGGCGCGCCGCCAGGTGGACTACCACCTGGCCCGTGCACGCGCTGCCGCTGCCGTGCGCGCCACAGGGCTGCGCACACCCGTATTGCCGCCGCTGCAGGCACTGCTGCGCACCATGCAGCGCCTGCATGCCGAGCGCCATCTGTCGTTTGAACTTGCACCCGAGGCGCAGGACGGCGCCTTTCGCGGAGAAGAGCAGGACCTGTACGAACTGCTGGGCAATTTGATCGACAACGCCGGCAAGTCGGCGCACCAGCGCGTGGTGGTCGATGTGCAGTTGTCGCAGGGCCAGTTGTGCTTCACCGTTGATGACGACGGCCCCGGCATTCCCGAGGCGCAGCGCGAGCACATGTTCCAGCGCGGCGTGCAGCTCGACGAGCAGCGCCCTGGCTCCGGCCTGGGTCTGGACATCGTGCGCGCGCTGGCCGAGACCTACGGCGGCAGCGTGCAGGCCCAGGCATCGCCCCTGGGTGGCGCACGCCTGCGCCTGTGCCTGCCCCTGGCCGATGGAGAGGAAGGCAGCCAACGCCGATCCGTCTAGATATTTGGATAAAAATAGGCTCCAAGGCAATACTGGAAAGCGCTGCAAGCTATTTATTAAATAGCACTTCTCCGCCAGCGCCAGACCTAGGAGTCTGTCGGACTTGGAGCGTCGAAAGCGAGAATTGGCCCCGGCGAGGACAGTTTTTGCCGGATTTGCAGCCGACGATTTTCAAGTCCGACAGGCTCCTAGAAAGCGCTTACTGTGCCAGCCGCCGCGCAATGGCCGCACGGGCGGCGCGCGCTTCAGGTACCGGCAGCAGCGGCCAGACATGGACCAGGCCCTCGCCGCGGTGCAGTTCCAGCGCGCCACCGGCCTGCTGCACCCGCTCTGCAAAGGAGAGCGCGTCATGGCCCAGCAGGTCGCGCGTGGCGACGAACACAGTCATGGGCGGCAGGCCCGCCACATCGCCCCAGGCGGGGCTCACGGCGGGGTGATCCAGCGGCAACGCGCCCGCATAAAGGCGACCCGCCTCGCGCACGCCCGCCAACGCCAGCATGGGGTCACGCCGTGCCGTGTGCACCGCTGCCGGGTGGGGCACAGCCACGTCCACCCAGGGCGTGATCAGCACCATTTGCGCTGCGGGCGGCTGCCTCGCGTCCCGCAGGTTTTGGGCCAGCGCCAAGGCCAGACCGCCGCCCGCCGAATCGCCCATGAGGTGGATCGCCTCCGGGGCATGCTGCGTGGCCAGTTGCGCATGCACCGCATGCACCCAGGCCAAGGTATCGGTGCAGGTGGACTCGGGCGCCAGCGGGTACAGCGGCACGGTGACCTCGCAACCCGTCGTGCGCACCAGCCACGCCAGAAATCCCCAGTGCTGCGGCGTGATGGGCCGCACATAGCCACCGCCATGCAGGTAGAGCACCGGGCGCGGCGCCTGCACCGGCCGGGCAGGTGCCAGCGTGAACACCGGATGGCCCGCCAGCTCTTGCCGCCCGACGCTCAGCGCAGCGCCGGGCGCGGGTGGCGCGGCAGGCCCGGTGCGGCGCACCTGTGCAATGCCCCGCTGCAGGCTCTTGGCCGAGGCATAGATACGACGGCGGCGCATGGCGCGCAGCAGCAGAACGAGGGCGTGGTGGCCAAGGCTGGGCATGAATCACAGGGCAAGTCACGGGAGCAAGGCCCGCATGCAGACAGCGTAAGCACAATCGGGGAAGATGTCACCCGCCGAAACCCGCGCAGCCACACCAAGAATGACCGCCGTCCCCCGCCCCCTCACCGCTCAAGACCTGCCAGGCCTGCTGGCAGTACAGCGCGCCTGCTACGGCGATGCTTACATCGAAAGCGCTGCGGTTTACGCACGCCGCCTGGCGAGCCCGGCCCAATGCTCGTTGGTGATCGAGCACGCGGGCTGCATCGGTGCCTATCTTGCCGCCTACGACTCACTTGAGGGCAAGGTCACACCGCTGCACGGCGACTTCGAGGCCGCAGACCCACCCGACACGCTGTACCTGCACGACATGGCCGTGCTGCCCGCGCTGGCCGGGCAGGGCTTGGCAAGGGCGCTGCTGGCGCCGTTGTGGCGCGGCGCGGTCACGCGGGGCCTCACACGCTCGGCGCTGGTGGCAGTGCAGGGATCACGAGGTTATTGGGAACGCCACGGCTATGCCGTGCACGCTCTGCGCAACGCACTGCAGCGCCAGCACCTGGCCGCCTATGGCGAAGGTGCGGTGTACATGCTGCGCACGCTGGCTTGATCAGCGCGTCATCGGCAACGCCACACCCATGGCCGCAAAGGCGCCGCCGCAGACGCGGTTGAAGCGCTTGCCATAGCGCTCCAGCTTGGGGCGAATGCGGTGCGCCATGCGGGCGAGCAAATACTCCACCACGCACTCAATGGCGGCAAACGTGCCCGCCATCACCGCAAACTGCAGCCACAGGCTGCGCGCCGGGTCGAGAAACTGGGGCAAGAAAGCGCCATAGAACAGCAGCGCCTTGGGGTTGGACACCGCTGCAAACAGCCCCTGGCGAAACAGCTGGCTGCGGCGCGGAAACGGCGCGTCTGCGCTGGGCTTGAGTTGCAACGGTGGCGCGCGCCACAGCTGGATACCCAGCCATACCAGGTAGGCGCCACCCACCCACTTGAGCACCAGCAGTGCGCTGGCCGAGGTCTGCAACAGCGCCCCGATCCCCAGCATTGACAACGCAATCACCGCCACAAAACCCAGGGCGCCGCCTGCCACCGTCCAGAGCGTGCGGCGATGGCCGTGCAACGCGCCATTGGTCAGCGCCAGCAAACTGTTGGGGCCGGGCGTGAGCGAAAGACCCACGGCCGCCACGAGATAGATCAACCAGGTATGCCAGGCCATGGAACCCCCTTGCGGTTAAAAAAATGCGGGCCACGGGGCCGCGAACGATGGTTCACGATAATACGCGCCATGCCAAACCGCTGGAAACCCAACGTCACCGTGGCGGCCCTCATCGAACACGAAGGGCGATTCCTTCTTGTGGAAGAGGAAACCACCGATGGCCTCAAGCTGAACAACCCCGCAGGCCATCTGGACCCGGGCGAATCCCCCATGCAGGCCTGCGCCCGCGAGGTGCTGGAAGAAACTGCCCACGACTTTGTGCCTACGGCGCTGGTCGGTGTCTACCTCAACCGGTTCACCAAAACCCGTACCGGCGACGACCTGACCTACATGCGCTTTGCCTTTGCCGGCACGCTGGGCACGCACCACGACTGGCGTGCGCTGGACTCGGGCATCGTGCGCACATTGTGGATGACACCCGAAGAAATCCGCGCCTGCCCCGAACGCCACCGCAGCCCGCTGGTGCTGCACTGCCTGGACGACTACCTGGCAGGCCAGCGCTTTCCGCTGGGCCTGGTGCACACGGATGCCAGCGTGACCAGCCCGGCCGACTGATGACCATGCGGACTGAGGCGCCAGCATCGCCTCCTGCGGAATAGAAGCGAAGACATCCAGGCAATTCGCCAAACCCAGAAGCTCATTGGTGTCGTGCAAGCGCTAGATCCCGCGCAACACACTGAACTCTCGGAACAGTCGCGCCGGCAAGGGTATTTGAAGTTTCCAGACGATACTCATGGGGCGGTTGCCTTCGGTCGACTCCAGCGTCACAGGGCCGCAGGCGCGGTAGGCTTTGCCCTTGCGCGGCCTCACAAAGAGTTGGAACTGCCACCCATTGATCGCGCTTTCGAGGTAGCGCCTGCCGCCCGGCGTATCAGGGCCGACGCTGTTCTGGCTTTGCCAATGAAAGCGCTCGGCACTGATCGCATAGTCGTGGTACGCGATGCGGTCGTGGTATCCCTCGCTCTTGTCGAGCGTGACAAACAGCAGCTCGGTTTTACGGCTGAGCAACGACAAGACACCGGCTTGGAATGGTACGCGGCGCGATGCCGTCAACCACTCCACCGCCGTGAGGATTTCGCGCACACCATAGGCGGCGTGCAGGCACAAAGGTGTGTCTTCAAGACCAGGCACCGGATGCGCGCCCAAGGTGCTGCGGGCCTGCAGCAGCGCAGACAATTCCACCAACTCGGCAGCAATGGAAGGGTGCCGTACCACGCGCGCCATAAACGCCTCGTGCCCGGCGGCCTGGTCATGCCGCCCGTCAATCTGGTAGGCCAGCATCTGCACACCCAAGGCGTCCTCTGTCTGGAGCGCCTGTGAGTTCTTCTGGGCCGCACCCACTGCGGCCATCACGTCGAGTCGATGTGGATCGTCTACATGCAGCAGGTCGCCAAAGCGGCGGCTGAAGTAGTCCTCTTCAGGACCTGGCTCTGCAACCATCAATCCAGCATCGCGTTTCAGTGCCGTCCAGCCGCTACGACCTTGGCCTGTACTGGCGCGATAGACATCCTCCAGCTCCAGGGCCTGGTCGTGAAGGAAGTCTTTCAACTGCACAACCGATCGGCCTCGCAGTGCCGCATAGGTTTGTAGCTCGGTTTTCAGGCGTCGCCAGTTCTGCGAAATCAAGGCCCGCAAGCCTTGCAACACCTGCTCCCGCGTTTGGCGTTGCAAGTGGATATGACAGCCGGGCGGCAAACTGCCAAAGCCGTTCTCCACACCGTCCGTCAGTTCGCGACGCGACAAGCCGGTCAGGCTTGACAAAAGGCGGTCGAACCGAAACTCGGCGCGGTGCTGCCCCACAAAGTCGAGCACCAGGCAGCTTTCCTTGCCGGGCGACAGACGCAGACCACGACCGATTTGCTGCTGGAACAACACGGGGCTTTGCGTGGGCCGCAGCAACAACAGGGTGTCCACCATCGGCAGATCAATGCCTTCGTTGTAAAGATCGACCGTTACCAGCGCGCACAACTCGCCTTGCGCCAAGCGTTGTGGCGCTCTGCGTCGCTCTTCGCTTGGGGTCGTGCCGACCACACAGGCAGCGGGTAAACCGGCGCGGTTGAGCCAATCGGTCATGAATTCAGCGTGCGCCACCGACACACAGAAAACAATGGCCCGCGAATGCTTGACATCAGACACCAGGCGGCGCCATTCGTTGATGACCAACCGGGCACGCACATCGTTTCCCGTGACCAAGTTGTCCACGGCATCGCGTTCCCCCGGTCGATCCCAGGGCACCTCAGAGAAGTCCGTGGCGTCGTCGCAGGCGTAGTACTCAAACGGCGCCAGCAATTGCAGGTCCAGCGCGTGCCACAGCCGCAGTTCAACCGCCGGACTGCCATCCGGCCGCGCGTCGAAATACTGTGCGATGGGTTGGCCGTCGCTGCGCTCGGGCGTAGCCGTCAGCCCAAGCAACACGCTAGGTCGAACGGCTTTGGTGAAAGCGTCAAACCGATCAGCCGCCAGACGGTGGCATTCATCCACCACCACCGTGTGCCAGTGGTCGGCACCGACGGTGGCCACCAGGTCGCGGCTGGTCAGGCTGTCGATGGTGGCAAACAGATGGTCCCAGCGTTCGGGTTGGTGGCCGCCG
Organism: Simplicispira piscis; assembly: GCF_054783455.1. Classification (NCBI taxonomy): domain Bacteria; kingdom Pseudomonadati; phylum Pseudomonadota; class Betaproteobacteria; order Burkholderiales; family Comamonadaceae; genus Simplicispira; species Simplicispira piscis. The sequence continues at coordinate 77,199 of NZ_BAAGQN010000001.1, read as the reverse complement.
GTGAGCAAATCACCAAACTCAGGGTCGCGCAGCACCTCGCGGTAGGTGCGCAGGGCCTGGCGCAGGATTTCCTCGCGGTGTGCCACAAACAAAAGGCGCGGGCGCCCACCTTTGCTGCGGCAAGTATTGCGGTAGTCGAACGCGGCCACCACCGTCTTGCCGGTGCCAGTGGCCGCCACCAAGAGGTTTCGAGCGCGGCCGTGGGCGCGCTCGGTGGTCAACTGCTCCAGCATCTCCTGCTGATAGGTTTTGGGCTGGAGATCAAAGAAGCTGATCGTGGTTGCGGGCTCTCCGCCAAACGACTCACGGCCGAGCGCAGCTGCCAGGGCCTGCCGGTGTTCAACGTTATCCGGGTCGTAGCGCTGGAACTCGCTGTCGGCCCACAGCGTCTCGAAGTGGGCCACGGCGCGGGCAAACAGCGCCTCTTGGGCGCGCTGGGTCAGTTTGACGGTCCACTCCAGCCCGCCCGTCAGTGCGGCGCCCGACAGGTTCGCACTGCCAACATACGCCGAACCGAAGCCGGTCTTGCGCTGAAACAGCCAGGCCTTGGCATGCAAACGAGTGCGTCGGCCATCCAGCGACACGCGCACTTCGCAGCCCGGCAGGCGCGCGAGCTCGTCCAGCGCACGCGCCTCCGTCGCCCCCGTATAGGTGGTGGTGAGGATGCGCAGCCGCGTCTTTGCTCGCCCCTGTCCTTGGTGCTGAGCTCCCACGGCCGTAACTTGCTGCAAAACATCCTGCAGCTTGCGTACGCCAGACACAGTGATGAAACTGACCAGAATGTCCACCTGGTCGCTGGATGCCAGCTCACGGCGAATTTCCTGCAGCAACGAAGGCGAACCCTTGCCCGCGGTAAAGAGCCAAGGCACCGCCAGACCAATCTCCGGCGACGCAGGAAACTGTTGATCGCGCTGAACCGCTCGGAGAACCCGCATTGGAGACACCACCAAATCAATGACATCCGCTGAGGGGCCGGTGCCCACCGCGCCATCGCCCTCGGCCAGCCGCTGGCGCAGCATCACCAGCAGCCCGTTGACCAGCTCCAGTTGCGCCTTGACTTTGTCGGCGCCATCGCCGGACACGCCATCGAGCAGGGCTGCGAGCTGCCGCGTGATGGCGTCAGTCAGAAACTCGGCCGCTCCACCCTTCAACGCCGACACATCTGCCCGCGACGGATCAAGCTCCGCGAGAGATCGGGCCAGACCCTCGGTTAACAACAAGTCGTACAGACCATCGGGCAATGCCATCGTCGTCCTTGGTATGAATTCGGTGGCCTCGATTGTCCTGGCAAGACGCCCATTGCGAGCTGATGGGGAGGATTTCAGCCCGTACGATCTGCCGTCGCTGAACTGTCGGTGAACATCACTGCTGTCCGGTTAAATCATATGCGCCGAGCCGAAGATCAAGCATTGGCGCGGCTTGCAGGCCGATTTTGTTTGGTGCCGACTTGAACTTCGCTGGACTAAAACCGCGTACTTTCCCGGGATTGGCTTTCCCGAGGAGTGCGCATGTATGTTGGCAAGACCCTGTTCGCCCAGGTCATGGAGTTCGTGCCCTGGATCAGTTTTTCCCGCATCGTCCATCGCTACCAAGGCAATGCCGGGGTTCGCACGCTGTCGTGCGCCGAGCAGTTTCGTGCCATGGCGTTCGCGCAACTGACCTGGCGCGAGAGCCTGCGCGACATCGAAGTCAGCCTCTCGGCCAACGCCACCAAGCTGTATGCGATGGGTTTTCGTTCGGCCGTCAAGCGCTCTACGCTGGCCGATGCCAACGAGTCGCGCGACTGGCGCATTTGGGCCGATCTGGCGGCGCTGCTCATCCGGCGGGCACGCAAACTCTATGTCGATCAAGCGCTTGCCCTCGATCTGGACAGCACCGTCTATGCGCTCGATTCGAGCACCATCGATTTGTGCCTGAGTCTGTTCGACTGGGCGCCATTTCGCTCGACCAAGGCCGCCATCAAGTTGCATACCCTGCTGGATTTGCGGGGCGCTATCCCCGCGTTCATCCACATCAGCGATGGCAAGCTGCACGACGTGAACGTGCTGGATATGCTGACTTTCGAGGCGGGCGCGTTCTACGTGATGGATCGGGGTTATCTGGACTTCGCAAGGCTGTATCGCCTGCATCAGGCCGGGGCGTTCTTTGTCACTCGGGCCAAATCGAATTTCAACGCCCGGCGCGTGTACTCGGCACCTTGCGATCGCTCCGAAGGGGTGATCTGCGATCAACGTGTTGCGCTGGGTGGCTTTTATGCCGCGCACGACTACCCCGAGCATATGCGCCGCATCCGTTTCAAAGACCCCGACTCGGGCAAGACGCTGGTCTTCTTGACCAACAACACCGCTCTGCCAGCCCTGACGATCTGCGCCTTGTACAAGCAACGCTGGCAGGTCGAGCTGTTCTTCAAGTGGATCAAGCAGCACCTGCGCATCAAGAAATTCATCGGCACCAGCGAGAACGCCGTCAAAACACAGATCTGGTGCGCTGTGGCCACCTACGTGCTGATCGCCATCGTCAAGAAGGAGCTTCACCTGGATGCCTCGCTCTACACATGTCTACAGATTTTGTCGGTCTCGGTTTTCGAGAAAACCGAGATTTCATGCGCCTTGCAGCTCGGTGAGCTACCGATCAAGTCTGATGGCGATGCTAACCAATTGATTTTGTTTGATTTTTAACCGGACAGTAGTGGGTGAACATGAGAAAAGGTCTACCGGGAGAAATTTACATAAAAACAACCTCTAAGCCATTACCAGAAAGCGCCAACAGCTATATTTACGATAGCACACTAAACACTGCGGTGCGGCGATAGCCGGATAATCAGCCCCATGAGCAAGCACAGAATCGTGGTAGGTCTGAGCGGAGGCGTCGATTCGGCCGTCACTGCCCATCTTTTGAAGCAACAGGGCCACGAAGTGGTCGGCATCTTCATGAAGAACTGGGAAGATGACGACGACAGCGAGTACTGCTCGTCCAACGTCGATTTCGTCGATGCGGCCGCCGTGGCCGATGTGATCGGCATCGAGATCGAGCACGTCAACTTCGCCGCCGAGTACAAAGACCGCGTGTTTGCCGAGTTCCTGCGCGAATACCAGGCCGGGCGCACGCCCAACCCCGATGTGCTGTGCAACGCCGAGATCAAGTTCAAGGCTTTCCTGGACCATGCCATGCGCCTGGGGGCCGAGAAGATCGCCACGGGCCACTACGCGCGCGTGCGCCAAAACACACAGTCCGGCCTGTTTGAATTGCTCAAGGGCCTGGACCCGGGCAAGGACCAGAGCTACTTTCTGCACCGCTTGACGCAGGCGCAGCTGGCAAAAACGCTGTTCCCCGTTGGCGAGTTGCACAAGACCGAGGTGCGCCGCATCGCGGCCGAGATCCACTTGCCGAATGCCAAAAAGAAGGACTCCACCGGCATCTGCTTCATTGGCGAGCGGCCGTTCCGCGAGTTCTTGAACCGCTATATCAGCCACGCGCCCGGCCCCATCCAGGACGAGCGGGGCCGCACGCTGGGCCGGCATGTGGGCCTGTCGTTCTACACCCTGGGCCAGCGCCAGGGACTGGGCATTGGCGGTGTGAAGGAAAAGGGCGCACAGCGCGGGGCGGGCGACCACGCGCCCTGGTTCGTGGCGCGCAAGGAGCTAGCGAGCAATACTTTGCGCGTGGTGCAGGGGCACGACCACCCCTGGCTACTGTCGCACCAGTTGGTGGCACAGGACGTGAGCTGGTGCGCAGGCCACGCGCCCGCGCCGGGCCCGTATGCCGCCAAGACGCGCTACCGCCAGCACGATGCCGCCTGCACGCTGACAGCGGTGCCCGACGGTTTCGCGCTCAGCTTCCCTGAAGCTCAATGGGCGGTGACACCGGGGCAGAGCGCTGTGCTGTACGACGGCGATGTGTGCCTGGGCGGCGGGGTGATCCAGACCGTTACCGTGCTGGCGCCCTGAACGCGGCCACGGATTTCCACCTCCACGATGGGCGTGGGTTTCTTGAAATCCACATGCAGTGAGCCGGTCACGAAGCGGCGGCGGCGGCGGCCGTGCTGTGGCAATCGATCAGCGAGGCCATCGACTCACCGTTTCAATTTAATAGTTTGCTTCTTCTTTCCGTGCATCACAAAAATGTTTGTTGCTAACGAAAAAGGCCCGCGCCTCCTTTGAAGCGCGGGCCTTCTATCCACAGAAAATTCTGTTTTTCTAACTCAGAACGGAATATCGTCATCCATATCGTCAAAACCTGAGGCGGCTCGCGGTGCCTGGGCAACGGGGGCAGGCGCAGGACGCTGCGGCGCAGGGGCTGCCGGACGCTGGGGTGGGGGAGGTGCAGCGCGGCGGGGAGCCTGTTCAAAGCCACCGCTCGGGTCGCCGCCGTAGCCACCATCATCGTAGCCACCCCCTTGCTGGCCACCGCCGCCTTGTCCGCCCATGCCCTGGCGGCTGCCCAGCATTTGCATCTGGTCTGCGCGAATTTCGGTGCTGAACTTTTCCACACCGGCCTGGTCGGTCCACTTGCGGGTGCGCAGGCTTCCTTCCACATACACCTGCGAGCCCTTGCGCAGGTATTGGCCCACGATTTCGGCGAGGCGGCCGTTGAACACCACGCGGTGCCACTCGGTCGCTTCGCGCATTTCGCCGCTCTGCTTGTCCTTCCACTTGTCGGTGGTGGCAATGGTGACGTTGGCCACCTGGTCGCCACTGGGGAAGGTACGGATTTCAGGATCGCGGCCCAGGTTGCCGACGATGATGACTTTGTTCACGGATGCCATGGTGTGGGGCCTGTAGAGAATGAAGAAAAAGAAACGGCACTACGGCCAGTGCGAAAACGAGGGTTCAAGCGCGCAATTGTGCCCCATCCGGCCTCGGCCAGGGTTGCTGACAGCGCGCATTACCGTGTTGAAAAAGCGATCAATGTCCGCCGTTGCCCTGCCGGGGGACGGGATGCAGCCCCCAACCGAGCACCAGCCACAAAACGCACAGTCCCGCTGTCACCGCAAACAACGTGGGCACACCAGACCACTTGACCAGTGCGCCGCCCAAGGCACCGCCCGCAAACAGGCCCAGTGACTGCAAGGTGTTGTAGGTGCCCAGGGCCGCGCCACGTACCTGGGGCGGCGCCATGCGCGAGACCAGGCTGGGCTGGCTGGCCTCCAGCGCATTGAAGCCGCAAAAGAAGACGAACAGCAGCAGCGCCAGCAGCCACAACGTGGGTGTGCCGCCGCTGGCCGACAGCAACCACAGCCCGCCTTGCACCACCAGGATGAGCGCCATGGCGCCCAGCAGCGCGGCGCGCAGGTGGCCGCGCCGCTCCAGCGCAAACAGCCCGCCCATGGCGACGAAGGACAACACCACCGCCGGCAGATACACCTGCCAGTGGTCGGCGCGACCCAGGCCCGCCTGTACCAGCATGGCGGGCACGGCCACCCACATCGAGAGCTGCACCGTGTGCAGGGTAAAAACGCCCAGGTTCAAGCGCAGCAAGTCGGGGTTCCTGAAGACCTCGGCCAGGCTGCCGCGCGGCCCCTGTCCGGCGTGGCCTGTCTCGGGCGGCACCCACCACACCACCACGGCAATACCGGCCAGCGCCAGCGCACAGGTCAGGCCAAACAGGCCCGCCAGGCCGACCTTCGCCGTCAGCAAGGGCGCGGCCACCAGGGCCACGGCAAACATCAGGCCGATGCTGCCGCCCACCAGCGCCATGGCCTTGGTGCGCACACCGTCGCGTGTCTGGTCCGCCAGCAAGGCGGTGACGGCGGCCGAGACCGCGCCAGCCCCTTGTATCGCCCGGCCTGCAAGCAGGCCGGTGACGCTATCGGCCAAGGCCGCCAGCAGACTGCCCGCGGCAAAAACCAGCAAACCGGCCACGATGATGCGTTTACGCCCAAACCGGTCGGACGCCATGCCCAACGGCAGCTGCAGCACCGCCTGCGTAAGGCCGTAAATGCCCATGGCCAAGCCCACCAGCGCCGGGTCATCCCCACCGGGGTATTTGCGCGCCTCAAGAGCGAACACGGGGAGCACCAGAAACAGGCCCAGCATGCGCAGCGCAAAGATCAGCGCCAGGCTGATGCTGGAGCGGCGCTCCAGCGCGGTCATGCGTGTGCTGGGGGGTGTGGGCCGCGTTGCAGTAGCGGCTGACTGGGAAGAATAATCTGGCACGGTGTGCGCTGAGGTCCGATGAAGCAAAACCGGGATTTTCGCCCATTGGCCGTCGAGGTGCCGACATGGCTGCAAACTTGGCGCCAGCCTGTGCCCCGCTCCAAGCGCTGGGCTATGCACACCATCCGGCGCACGCCCCGGGTCTGCACCAAGCACGAGGAAACTCGCGATGCTCCGCAGCGCGAGACGTCCCACCCGTTACATTTAAGGCAAAAACTGCTTCTAACGCCTTCTGGATAAGCGCCAGCAGCTATTGTTTTAGGAGTTTTGTGGTCATCACACAGGGGCCACCCCTCATCCCTTCATGAGGCCCCGCTGTCTGCGCCAGCCCAAGAACCCCAGCATGGCCGACAGCAGCCCCAGCGCCCACGGCGCATCCACGGGAATGGCCACCGCGCCGCCCCCGACAGGGCCCGCTGCCAACGCAAAGGGGTCGCTGATACGGCCCGGGGTTGCATCAGAGTCCCCCGCGCCGTTGTCCGTGATGGTGTAGGTCACCGTCAGGCGATCAGCGCTGAGCGTGGCGCTACCCAGTTGGAACCAGGTGGATGCCGCCACCACGCCACCAACGGCAGGGGTGGCGGGGCCGTACTTCCAGAACTGGATGCCTGCAGGCAGCGGTTGGGAATAGGTGATCGTCATCGTCACCGAACCGGTGCAGCCCGTGGACTGGAAGGCGTACTCCCCATACGGCATGGTCACGCCTGCTGGGGCGGGATTGGACAATCCGGAAAAACCGCTGGTGGCGGCCAGCGTGCAAGCGGGCCCAACACCAGAAAGATTTGCCGTCGCAGCACCCGCCATGCCCGGAGGCGTACCCGTCACCGTGAGCAGGCGGGGCGTTACCGCGTTGGATGCGGCCGATGGCGCGCCCGTACCGACAGCGTTTTTCGCCTTCACTGTAAACGTATACGTCGTGCCGTTGGTGAGGCCCGTAAAGGTAACCGGCGAGGCGGTGCCCGTGGCCGTCGCGCCCCCAGGGCTGGCGGTAACGGTGTATCCGGTGATCGCGCTTCCACCCGTGAAGGCCGGAGGGGTGAATGCCACAGTGGCCTGCGCATTCGCAGCGCTCGCCGTGCCGATGGTCGGCGCGCCCGGCGCCACGGCATTCACGGTGAAAGTGCGGGTCACCTGGGTCGCAGGCAAATAGGAGCCATTGCCGGCTTGGTCGGCGTTGATGGTGCAACTGCCCGCCGTCACAAAGCTCAGCAGGCCGCCGCTGGTGATGGTGCACACGCTGGTGGTGGACGAGGTGAAGGTCGGCGTCAACCCTGAATCGGAGGTGGCGGTCAGCGTGGGCGTCGTACCGAAGTTCTGCGCGCTGGGGTTGGCGAAGGTGATGGTCTGCGTGGCCTTGGGCGTGATGCTGTTCGAGGCCGCCGAGGCGCCACCGGTGAGGGGCACAGCATTGGTCGCTGTCACCGTGAAGGTGTATGCCTGCCCATTGGTCAGCCCCGTCACGACAATCGGGGAGCTAGCCCCGTGCACAGGGGGTACATCGGGCGGGTTGACCGTCACGGTATAGCTGGTAATCGCTGAGCCACCGTTATTCGATGGGGCCACAAACGCAATGCTTGCCTGGGTGTCGCCTGCGATCGCCGTGCCGATAGTCGGCGCGCCCGGCGCCACGGGATTCACGGTGAAAGTGTGGCTCACCTGAGGGGCAGGCAGAAAGGAGGTATCGCCCGCCTGGTCCGCATTGATGGTGCAGTTGCCCGCGGCAACAAAGGTCAGGGTAATTCCACTGACAGTACACACTCCGGTCGTTGAAGAGGTGAAGGTCACAACATACCCAGCCCCTGCCGACGAACTGGCGGCCAGTGTGGGCGAAGTCCCAAAGTTCTGCGCCCCGGGATTGCCGAAGGTGATGGTCTGCGGCGCCGCAGGTATCACCGAGTTGGAGGCAGCCGATGCTGCGCCTGCGCCCGCACTGTTGGTTGCAGTGACGGTGAATGTGTAGGAAGTGCCGTTGGACAGACCTGTCACGGTAATGGGTGAACCCGAACCGGTGCCGGTAGCCCCCAACGGGTTCGAGGTCACGGTGTAACCGCCAGCAAGGATCGGAGTGCCGCCAGTGGAGGTCGGCGCGGTGAAGGTGACTGTGGCCTGGGTATCGCCCGCAGTTGCTGTGCCTATGGTGGGTGCGCCGGGCACGACGGCGTTCACGGTGAAGGTTTGGGTCACCGTGGTGGCCGCATTCCATACGGTGTTGCCGACCTGGTCGGCATCAATCGTGCAGCTGCCTGCAGTCACAAAGGTCAGTGCGCCGCCGCTGGTGATGGTGCAAACGCCGGGGGTAGACGATGTGAAGGTGGGCGCCAGGCTGGAGGTGGCCGAGGCCGTGGACGAGAAGTTGGGCGTGGTGCCGAAGTTCTGCGCGCCCGGGTTTGGGAAAGTGATGGTCTGGTTGCCCTTGGGCGTGGCGGCATTGGATGCCCCGGACGCCCCGCTGGTACCGACGGCATTGGAGGCCGTCACCGTGAAGGTGTAGGACGTGCCGTTGGTCAACCCGGTCACGGTCGCGGTGCAGGCCGTCGGCCCCGCGCAACTGCCGAAGGCCCCGCCCGGGTTGGCCGTGGCGGTGTAGGCGCTGATAGCCGAGCCACCATTGCTGCCCGGTGCGGTAAAGGTCACGCTCACTTGTCCATCGCCTGCAGTGGCCGTGCCTATGGTGGGGGCGCTGGGCGCCGTGGGCATCGCTACGGTGTGGGCCGTGCCGCTGGTGTAGGCGGCTGGGCCTGCATTACCCACGCCGTCCGCGATATTGGTCCCTGCTTTTAAGTCAAGGCGCAAAGTGCCATTGCCGGTAATGCCGCTTACCGTCACATTCACGCTGGTCCCCGATGAAGCGGAAACGTTGGAGATAGTGCCCGCCGCTGACCCGGTAGCCGTTAATTGAAAATCATCGGGAGAGATGTTGTTGACCGAAGTGTTGAAGGCAACAACAAAATCTATGCTGGTGGCTGTGTTGGCCGGCGAGCCGCTTAAGGTTATCGACGTAACTGCCGGGGGTAAATCGTCGACCAAGGTAATGGTGAATGCCTCTTCATAAAATGCAGCGCTGTTGTCGGTGGTGCGAATACGAACGCTATAGAGGCCGGCAGCCAGATTCGATGCATTGTTTGCGCGAAGTGACGATCCGCTGATATTGAAACTGGCGTTATCGACACTGCCTGCTCCAGCCACCAGGGTGTAGGTGTGCGTGTTTCCCACATCGGCATCGGTGGAACTCAGCGCCCCCACCACGGCGTTGACGCCGCCGCTCTGGTTGACGCTGGTGTTGGTCAGTGCAATGTCGGTTGGCGGGGTGTTGGCGACCGTGGACGTGAAAGTGAAAATGACGGTGCCGTTATCGTTTTGGGGACTGGGCGGTAAGAGAAAGGTGATTGTCTTGCCGCTTGCCGATGCTGAGTAGTTCGCTGCATTCGCGGCTGTTCCACCAGTTAGTGTGACGCTGGTGATCTGGCCGAGGTTTCCGCCACTGAAAACGGCCTCGAACTGGGGAACAGACCACTCATTGCCGAAATTCATAGTGAGTGTGACCGTCGAGGCTACCGGGTCAACATCAAACAACTTGATCCCGTCGCCACCGCTCAGGTCATGCTCTACGCCTGAGCCTACCGCTACAGGAGATATGACAGGCGAGCCGCTCACCGTGATTTCAACCTGAGTACCCACTGTGCTTGCGTGCAGACCAAAGCTCGCCAAGCTGGCAAGGCAACCCAGGAAAAGCGTAACGGCCCAGCGGCGCATGAAGGTGAGCAAGTGTTTGATCTGATGCACTTGCATTGGGCTGGGCGTAGGCTGCATGAGGAAGTCCATTTCAAAAACGAAAGCTTTCAGCGCTTTTTGCAAAAGGGGCTGAGAAAAATCTGATGCATAACGACGACCAAGCGTGGCTATGCATGTACGGGGTTGAACATCGGTAGGTCATGCAGCCGCTCGCGTTGTGCGCGGGTGACGGAAAACGGTTGTGCGTGTAGGTTCGCGGCAACAGGGGGCAGGCTTTGCGACATGGATGGGAGGCCAATTGTTACGGCGTAGCTTTTTTGCTATAAAAATAGTAGCTGCCAACGCTTTTCTGGTCTTGGTTTTTTGCCATAAATTGCCATGATCGACCGCGCATCCTAGAGGAATTGGGATAATTTGTGAATTACTGAAATTGGTGAATTTGACGCGCGGTCAAAGCGCCCAAAGGCAAGAAAGCGGGGACTCACCTGTCATCTTTTTGCGCCCCGCCGAAGGCGCCTACCTCGCCCGCGCCCTGCGCGAGCAACGCATCAGCATCCGGGGCGCGCGCACGCACAACCTCAAGAACATCGACCTCGACATCCCGCGCAACCAGCTGGTGGTAATCACCGGGCTGCTGGGCTCGGGCAAGTCGAGCATGGCGTTCGACGCCCTGTATGCCGAGGGCCAGCGGCGCTATGCCGAGAGCCTGCCGGCCTATGCGCGGCAGTGTGTGGCGCCGCTCTGTCATGTGGTGCGCGATGGCCCGCCTGCCTTTGCCCTGGGGCACAGGAGGCGCAGCTTTGTTTTCAAACGGCTGGAGTTCTAATGGAAAAATGCCACCAGCGGTTACTAAAAAAGCGCTGGTAGCTATTAAAATCATAGTATTCTTACCTGAAATACTGCACTTACCCCTGCACCGCACGCTGCCTGCGCCAAGCCAGCCCCCCCATCAGGGCCGACAGCAGAGCCAAGGCCCAGGGGGCGTCCACAGGGATGGACGTGACCGGGCCGCCCGGCCCGGCGGCGAAGATGACCGGGGCAATCGGGTCGGCAATGCGCCCCGGGGCGGGGTCCGAATCGCCTACGCCGCCGTCGGCCACGGTGTAGCTCACGGTCTGGCGGTTGTTGCTCAGGACCAATGGACCCGTCCATTCAAACCATTCGCGGGTGCTGGCGCCCGCTGTCTTGGGGCCATATTTCATGAATTTCACGTTCAACGGCAGGGGCTGTGGGTAGTTCAGTGTGATGGTCACGGCGGTGCTGCAACCCGTGGCCAGGTACTCGAACGTGCCATAGCTCAACAGTGCGCCGGGCGGCAGCTTTGAGGTGAACTGGGCACTTGCGAGCCTGCAGTTGGGGTCGGCTACCGGGTCTGTGGTTGCCGCCGTGGCCGAGGCATTGCCACCGGTCACCGTGCCGGTGACGGTGGTGGCTGGTGTAATGCTGTTGGAGGCAAGCGACGGCAAGCCCGGGCCCGCTGCGTTGGTCGCGGTAACGGTGAAGGTGTAGGCCGTCCCGTTGGTCAGGCCGGACACGATGACTGGTGAGCCGGCCCCAGTGCCGGTCAACCCCCCTGGACTGGAGGTGACGGTATAGCCGGTGATGGGCGCGCCGCCGGTGAAGGGTGGGGCCGCAAAGGCAATGGTGGCCTGGGTGTCGCCAGCGATGGCGGTGACAGCCGTGGGAGCGGCAAGCCCGCCTGCAGGACCCACCTTGACCGCGATGGACGAGATTGCGCTGGTGTTGGCGCCGTCCGACACGGTGAACGTGATGGTTCTGGTGGAGAAGCCCCCCACAGGAACCGAGGGATCAGCGCCTGAACGAAAACTGAGCGTGCGAAGCACGGCCTGGTAGTCCGCTAATGATGCGGTACCCGTCAGCGTAAGGACTCCGGTGCCCGCGTTGTAAGACGCCGTGATGCCGGGTGCCGTCTGGACAGTCAGCAGATCGGTGCTGACAAAGCCCTGGCTGATCGACACCGTTGCCGAGGTCAAATTGGTGCTATCGGCATCAAACACCTGCAATTGCGGGTCGAGAATACTGGCGCCGCCGTTGAAGGCCGCCGTTGTCTGGGCCACAGACAACCGAACCACAGGAGTGGGCAAGGCAAACGCCACCAGCGAATTCGCCACTTGCCCGGCCACGTATAGATGGCTGCTGGAGGGATCTGTGGCCATGCCTGATGGCGAAGACATATTCGTCAGGCCATTCACTCCGTTGATGGCAACGGCGTTGAATGTCAGCAGCCCTGTCGCTGGATCGCGGTCAAACGCCGTGACAGAGCTTGAACTGATCGCACTGGCGTAAACATACTTACCATCTGGGCTGATGGCCAAACTGCGTACTCCCTGCAAATTAGAAACTCCACCCACTCCATGGGTCACTTTGTCGATGTAAGTTAATCTGCCGTCAGTGCGATCCACTCTGAATATGGCAATGGACGATTCGCCTTGACCGCTCACATAAAGATAATCGCCATCCGGGGTAATTTTGACTGACGAAGCAGCCTGCAAGCCATCGACGCCTGCCACGTTATCGACATAAACAGCCTGCTGCGTCAGTGCCCCTGTTGCCGTATCGCGACTGAATAAGGAAATTGCATTGTCTATTGTCGACGTGACATAGACAAACTGCCCATTCGCACTGAATGCGATGTTTTTGATCGGACTGCCTGTCGGACTGAACACCTGCCCCAAGGCATGCCCATTCGTGTTGTCAGCATAATCTGCCACACGTGCAATTGCGCCGGTATTCATGTCCCGACTGAATGCCACCAAGCCACTGGGACTGCCTCCCACGCCATAAACAGTTTTGCTGTCAGGGCTCACACTCACAGAAACAAACCCCCCGGTTGGGGAGCCCGACGCGGAGCCGACCGAGGTCAATGCACCTGTTGCAATATCTCGTGAAAACGCGTATACCACGCTCCCTGTAGGTGAGGCGGCATATACGCTTTTGTTGTCCGGGCTGACATCTACGGAAAAAGCAGCGGAAACTCCCGTGTTAGTTGACCTGTATGTCAATCTTCCAGTTGCCGGGTCGCGCTCAAAAACACTCAGCGCAGACGCTTGATAAGAGGCGGTATAAACAAATTTACCATCGGCACTTACTGCGACATCGCTGATGCCCAACAGACCTGTCACGCCATTGACATTGTTTGTATACGTTTCAACATGATTGATTGCACTGGCAGAAACCGATGTCGCAAGCATGGAACATATCGCCAACACCAGGCAGGAAACGATCTGAGATAGGTGAGCGCACATAAATTTGTGCCATTTTTCGAAATAAAACCATGTCATCTCATTACTCCCGTTCGATATTTTTTTGTGTTGCAGCGGCATGACTCATGAAAGGTTTGGGCAGTTCTTCAAAAATCTTTCATGACCGCCGTCATCTTGCCGCCGCCAGGACGAAGTAGTGCTCAGCACTCCAGCGCGGGTATGGTCTTGGCGCCATGCGCCAAGACAGTGCTTTGCCGGTAGGTGCGGCGTTTCAGGGAATGCAAGACATGCTTCCAGCGCATTGGTCTGCCTGGGTTTCTGGCATCAGCCAGGCTGGTCAGGTCCCCAACAGGCCCAGCATGGCCATGCAGTTGCTCGCGTTGTGCGCGCGTGACACAGAGCGGCTGTGCATGGAAATGGGGGGCAACAGGGGAAGGGCTTTGCGGCATGTGGTGGAGGCAAAATTTTTACGGCACTGCTTCTGCCGCTATAAAAACAGAAGCGATATGCGCCCTGTCAACATTGATTTTGGTCAAGAAAACACTCGATAAGTGTGCATACTAAGGGAATTGAAAATATTTGTGTACCAAGTAACTGCGGTGTACTCGGGTTTGTGCTCAGTGCAGAGTGCGCAAGGTCTCAGTGAGCGTTGGCGTTGACCTATCATGGTGGGTTCGACTTTTTCAAGCTTGGCCGATGCCGTCTTCCGACAACTCTCCCGAAAAACCTCCCTCGGAGCACGAAGGCCGCAATTTGGCCCGCGCCCTGCGCGAGCAGCGCATCAGCATCCGGGGCGCGCGCACGCACAACCTCAAAAACATTGACCTCGACATCCCGCGCAACCAGCTCGTCGTCATCACCGGGCTGTCGGGCTCGGGCAAATCCAGCCTGGCGTTCGACACGCTGTATGCCGAAGGCCAACGCCGCTATGTGGAAAGCCTGTCGGTCTATGCGCGGCAGTTTCTCGGGCGGCTCGATAAGCCCGATGTGGACCTGATTGAAGGCCTGTCACCGGCGATTTCCATCGAGCAAAAGGCCACCAGCCACAACCCACGCTCCACCGTCGGTACGGTCACCGAGATCCACGACTACCTGCGCCTGCTGTTCGCCCGTGCAGGCACGCCCTACTGCCCTGACCACGACCTTGCGCTGGCCTCGCAGACGGTGAGCCAGATGGTGGACGCCGTGCTGGCCCTGCCCGAGGACACAAAGCTGATGATCCTGGGCCCGCTGGCCCGCGAGAAGAAGGGCGAGTTCACCGAACTGTTCGCCGAGATGCAGGCCAAGGGGTATGTGCGTTTTCGGGTCGATGGCCAGATTTACGAGCACAGCAACCTGCCCGCGCTCAAAAAGACCGAAAAACACAACATCGATGTGGTGATCGACCGTGTCAAGGTGCGGCCCGACCTGCAGCAGCGCCTGGCCGAGAGTTTTGAAGCGGCCCTGCGCGCGGGCGGCCAGGACGCCGGTGGCCGCGTGCTGGCGCTGGAGATGGACACCGGCGTGGAACACCTGTTCAGCGCCAAATTTACCTGCCCGGTGTGCAGCTATGCCCTGGGCGAGCTCGAACCCCGCCTGTTCTCCTTCAACTCGCCCATGGGCGCCTGCCCGTCTTGCGACGGGCTGGGCCAGCGCGAGGTGTTCGATGCGGCGCGCGTGGTAGCCTTCCCCAGCCTGAGTTTGGCCAGCGGCGCCATCAAGGGCTGGGACCGGCGCAACGGCTACTACTTCGCCATGCTCGAAAGCCTGGCGCGGCACTACGACTTCGATGTCGAAGCGCCCTTTGAATCACTCCCCGCCCCGGTGCAGCATGCCGTGCTGCACGGCTCGGGCGAGGAAGACATCGCCTTTAACTACATCCTCGACAGCGGTGCCTCCAAGGGCAAGTCCGTGGTCAAGAAGCACCCCTTCGAAGGCATCCTGCCCAACATGACGCGGCGCTACCGCGAGACCGACTCGACCGTGGTGCGCGAAGACCTGGCCCGCTACCGCAGCACCCAGCCCTGCCTTGATTGCCAGGGCGCCCGCCTGCGCCGCGAAGCGCGCCATGTGCGCGTAGGCGAAGGCGCCCAGTCCCGTGCGCTTTACGAGGTCAGCCACGCCACGTTGAACGAGGCGCACGCCTGGTTCGCCAGCCTGCAGCTCACCGGCGCCAAGGCCGGGATTGCCGACAAAGTGGTGCGCGAGATCGCCACGCGCCTGCAGTTTTTGAACGACGTGGGCCTGAATTATTTGAGCCTGGACCGCAGTGCCGAAACGCTCTCGGGGGGCGAGGCGCAGCGCATTCGTCTTGCGTCGCAAATCGGCTCTGGCCTGACGGGCGTGATGTATGTGCTGGACGAGCCCAGCATCGGCCTGCACCAGCGCGACAACGACCGCCTGATCGGCACGCTCAAACACCTGCGCGACATTGGCAACAGCGTGATCGTGGTCGAGCACGACGAAGACATGATGCGCGCGGCCGACCAGATCATCGACATGGGTCCCGGCGCCGGGGTGCATGGTGGGCGCGTGATGGCGCAGGGCGATTTTGATGCCGTGCGCAACCACCCCGACTCCCTCACCGGCCAGTACCTTGCGGGCACGCGCAGCATTCCGGTGCCACGCCGGCGCACCGCCTGGCTGCCGGTGGTGGCCGCCACCGCGCCGGTCGCCCGGGCAGAAGGCAAGTCGCGCTTTCCGGTCACCGAAGCCAGCCGCAAGCGCGCCGAACGCATGGCCGCACACGAGGCGCGCCAGGGCGACCTGCAGGCGCTGCGCGTGGTGGGCGCCACGGGCCACAGCCTGCAAAACGTGAGCGTGGACTTCCCCGTGGGGCTGCTCACCTGCGTGACGGGCGTTTCCGGCTCGGGCAAGAGCACGCTGGTCAACGACACGCTGTACGCCGCCGTGGCGCGCCAGCTGTACCGCGCGCATGACGAACCCGCCGCGCACGAAGCCATCGAGGGCATCGAGTATTTCGACAAGGTCATCAACGTCGATCAGAGCCCCATTGGCCGCACGCCGCGCAGCAACCCCGCCACCTACACCGGCCTGTTCACGCCGATCCGCGAGCTGATGGCCGAGGTGAACACCGCCAAGGAACGCGGTTACGGCCCCGGGCGTTTCAGTTTCAACGTCGCCGGTGGACGCTGCGAGGCCTGCCAGGGCGACGGCGTGGTGAAGGTGGAGATGCACTTCCTGCCCGACGTGTATGTGCCCTGCGACATCTGCCACGGCCAGCGCTACAACCGCGAAACGCTCGAAGTGCAGTGGAAGGGCAAGAACATTGCGCAGATTCTGGAGCTGACGGTGGAAGACGCGCACGCCTTCTTCAAGGACGTGCCGACGATTGCGCGCAAGCTGCAGACGCTGCTCGATGTGGGCCTGAGCTATATCCGCCTGGGCCAGAGCGCCACGACCCTCTCGGGCGGCGAGGCGCAGCGCGTCAAATTGGCGCAAGAGCTTTCCAAGCGCGATACCGGCCGCACCCTCTACATCCTGGACGAGCCCACCACCGGCCTGCACTTTGCCGACATCGACCTGCTGCTCAAGGTGCTGCACCAGCTGCGCGATGCGGGCAACACCATCGTCGTCATCGAGCACAACCTGGACGTTATCAAGACCGCCGACTGGATCATCGACATGGGCCCCGAAGGCGGCGCCGGGGGCGGCACCGTGGTGGCCCAGGGCACGCCGGAGGATGTGGCGGCGAATCCGGCCAGCCACACCGGCCAGTATTTGCGGCGGTATTTGAGTTTGGATTGAAAATGGGCTCTAGCGCTTGTGGAACAAGCGCTAGTTGCTCTCTTTTTCATACAAACAACGTACGCTTATGATTGCCCCCCATAATGGGGCCAACGCCGCTTTTCGGCCCACCCGAGGACAGCCCATGCACTCCATCACACTGCGCTTCATGGCATCACACAACGACGGCATCCATGCCTCGGGCAAGGTCAGCGGGGGCACCGTGCTGCGCTGGGTGGACGATGCCGGCCTGGCCTGCGCCATGGGCTGGGCCAAGGGCCCTTGCGTGACGGCCCTGGTCAGCGGAGCACAGTTTGCCCACCCCGTGCTGGTGGGCGACCTGGTGGAGGTGCTGGCCAAGGTGGCCTACACAGGCACCACCAGCATGGGCATTGCAGTGGAGGTGTACCGTTGCGCGCTGCCGGGCAGCCCGATGCAGCAAGTGTTGCGCTGCTCCACCGTCTACGTGGCGGTGGATGCCGAAGACCGCCCGCGCCCCGTGGACAGCTGGAGCCCGGAAACCCCCGGTGACATGGCGCTGGCCGAGCATGTGCGCGCCCACATCAACACCGTGCGCACGAGTTAACCCGCGCCCATGCCGCAATCGACCCGCCCCATGGGCGCCATGGACCTTTTCAGCGCCCTGGCCGTGGTGGTGATCTGGGGACTGAACTTCATCGCCATGAAGTGGGGCTTGCTCCACTTCACGCCGTTCCAGCTGGGCGCCGTGCGCTATGCGTTTGCCGCGCTGCCCATGGTGCTGCTGGTGCGTGCGCCGCGCCTGCACTGGCGCTGGGTGTTGCTGTTCGGGCTGTTCCAGGGGGTAGGGCAGTTCAGCTTTGGGTTCTTTGCCCTCAAGCTGGGCATGACGGCGGCGCTGGCCAGCGTACTGATGCAGACGCAGGTGTTCTTCACCGCCCTGTTCGCCTTTGCCGCGCTGCGCGAAACCCCCAACCGCCCGCTGCTGCTGGGCATGGGGCTGGCCGCCATCGGCTTGGCGTGCTTCGGCATGAACTTCGTGGGCCCGCAGACCGGCGGCGCGGGCGGTGCCACGCTGATCGGCATCGTGCTCACCTTGTGCGCGGCGGCGTCGTGGTCGGTGTCCAACATCATTTCGCGCCTGGCGCTCAAGGCCGCGCCGGGGTATGACCCGCTGTCCTTCGTTGTCTGGAGCAGCCTGGTGCCCATACTGCCGTTTGCAGCCCTCTCGGCCCTGACGGACGCTAACGCCAGCCAGTGGCTGCACCTGCAGACCTGGGCCGCACTGCCCGCGGTGGCCTGGGGCTCGGTCGCTTACCTGGGCTGGGCCGCCACCATCGTCGGCTACGGCCTGTGGACCCGGCTGCTCACGCGCTACCCGGCCAACCGCGTGGCGCCGTTCAGCCTGGGGGTGCCGGTGGTCGGCCTGGCCTCGGGTCTGCTGGTACTGGGCGAGGTGGTGACGGCCTGGCAATGGGCGGGCACGGCCTGCGTAGTGGCTGCGCTGGGCTGCGTGGCACTGGGGCCGCGGTTTGGTATGAAATAGCGTTGTAACGCTTATAAGTATTACGCAAACAGCTATCAAAAATAAAGCACACATGACCTCACTTCTTCCACCCGTTGCCTCCAGCCTGCAAGACCGCCTGCGCGCCGCGCAGCCTTGCCTGTGGACCCATTCGGGCCGCAGCGCCGCAGTGGAGGCGCAACTATCGGTGGGCACGGCGATGGTGGGCGTACAAGACATACAGGCCGCCAGCCAACGCTTTGCACGTTGCGCCGGACTTTTGGCCACACTGTTCCCCGAGCTGCAAGCCAGCGGCGGCGTGATCGAGTCGCCCTTGGTTCCCACACCCGCCCTGGGCCGCGCCCTGGGGTTGGCCCCGCAGGCCGGTGCCCTGTGGGTCAAGTGCGACCACAGCCTGCCGGTGGCCGGCTCCATCAAGGCGCGCGGCGGCATCCACGAGGTGCTGGAGTTTGCCGAAGGGTTGGCACTGCAGCACGGCCTGCTGGCGCCGGGGGACGATTGCAACGCCCTGGCAACGCCCGCCGCACGCGCCCTTTTTGCCCGCTACCAGGTGGCCGTGGGCTCCACGGGCAACCTGGGGCTGTCCATCGGCGTGGCGGCGTCCAGCCTGGGCTTTCGCGCGGCAGTGCACATGTCTGCCGACGCCAAGGAATGGAAAAAGGAGCGCCTGCGCCGGCGCGGCGTCGAAGTGGTGGAGCACACGGGTGACTACGAAAAAGCCGTGGCCGCAGGACGCGCCCAGGCCGCAACCGACCCGTTCTGCCACTTTGTGGACGACGAGCGCTCGCTCTCGTTGCTGCGCGGCTACAGCGCTGCGGCCCCGGCGCTGCAGGCACAACTGGCCCAGGCCGGTGTGCGGGTGGATGCCACGCACCCGCTGTTCGTCTACCTGCCCTGCGGCGTGGGCGGCGCACCGGCGGGCATTACCATGGGCCTGCGCCAGCTGTTCGGGCCGCATGTGCACTGCTTCTTTGCCGAGCCGGTGCAGTCGCCCTGTTTTCTGGTGCAAATGCTGACCGGGCCGCACGACCACCCCTCGGTTTACGACTGGGGCCTGACCAACCAGACCGAAGCCGATGGCCTGGCCGTGCCCCGGGCCTCGCTGCTGGCCGCGCTGCTGATGCAGCCGCTGCTCTCGGGCATCTACACCGTGCAGGACGCCACCTTGTTCCAGCACCTGGCGCTGGCGCACGACACCGCCGGGCTGCGCATCGAACCCTCGGCGGCCGCAGGGTTCTCGGGCCCCGGCATGCTGACCGGCACTGCCGAAGGCCGCGCCTGGCTGCAGGCACAAAACCTTGCACCCCACATGGCGCAGGCCACCCACCTCGCGTGGACCACGGGCGGGCTGTTGGTGCCCGATTCGGAATACGCTTTGTTTCTGCAACGCGGGCGCGCGCCGTCACCAGCGGCCAGCATCCCACCACCCCAGGAGGCTCCCCATGGAAACGCTTGACTTCGCCATCATCGGCGCCGGCATGGCCGGGGCCAGCGTCGCCTGGCAGCTGGCTGGCCAGGCCAGCGTGCTGCTGCTGGAACGCGAGTCGCAACCCGGTTACCACACCACGGGCCGATCGGCTGCGCTGTTCATGGAGACCTATGGCACACCGCAGATACGGGCGCTGACCCGCGCCAGCCGCACCTTTTTTGAACAGCCTCCCCCCGGCTTTTGCGACAGCCCCATCCTCTCGCCGCGCGGTGTACTGTTTGTGGCGGCGCCCGATCAGCTGGACCAGTTGGAGAACACCTGGCGGGAACTGCACGAGCACTCCCCCAGCCTGCAGCGCCTGAGCCCCGCCGAACTGGTGGAGCGCGCACCCTGCCTGCGCCTGGAGGCGCTGGGCGGTGGCCTCGCCGAATCCGGCGCGGCCGACATGGATGTACACGGCCTGCACCAGGGCTACCTGCGCGGCCTGCGCCAGCGGGGCGGCACGGTGCGCACCAACGCCGAAGTGGTGGCGTTGTCGCGCGCGGACGGGCTGTGGACAGTCACCCTGGCCGACGGCAGCCGCGTGCAGGCGCGCACCGTGGTCAACGCCGCCGGAGCCTGGGCCGACGTGGTGGGCCAGATGGCGGGGGCCGCACCCATTGGCCTCACGCCCTGCCGCCGCACGGCCTTCACCTTTCCCGCACCCGACGGCCTGGATCTGCCCTCGCTGCCCGCCATCATTGCCGTGGACGAGAGCTTCTACATCAAGCCCGACGCGCGCCAGCTGCTGGGCTCTCCGGCCAACGCCGACCCCATGCACCCGCACGATGTGGCGCCTGAGGAAATTGACGTGGCCACGGGCATCTGGCACATCGAGCAGATGACCACGTTCCAGATCCGCAGGCCGTCGCACACCTGGGCGGGGCTGCGCTCCTTCGTGCCCGACGGCGACATGGTGATCGGCTGGGACGGCCAGGTCGAAGGCCTGTTCTGGCTGGCAGCGCAGGGGGGCTACGGCATCCAGAGCGCGCCGGGCTACGCGCTGCTGGCGCGCAATCTGGCCCTGGGCGAGCCCCTGGACGCCGCGCTCACCGCGCAGGGCGTGGAAGCAGCGGCGCTATCGCCCCGGCGTTTGCGCTAGAAAAACGAGAGCTGCTTGCGCTGGATGGCATTGGGTTTCAGCATCAAATCACCCTGAAATCCAACCACTGCGAACGCTGGCCGCTCCTTTTTTTGAAGATTCAAGGCAGAGGAATCGCGGCCTGCAGCAGATTGCGCGTGCGCTGCGCCTCGTGCCGCGCGGCGCTGGCGAAGTCCGCGCCACTGCTGGCGTAGAGGATGGCACGCGAGGAGTTGACGATGATCGGACCATCCTGCCGCCAGCCCGCACGCACCGTGGCGGCGGCGTCGCCCCCCTGGGCGCCCACGCCGGGAATGAGCAGCGGCACCTGCGGCGCGATGGCGCGCACGCGCTCGATTTCGGCCGGGTAAGTGGCGCCCACCACCAGGCCCAGCTGGCCGTTCTTGTTCCACGGGCCTTGCGCCAGGCGCGCGATGTGCTCGTACAGCAGCGGCTGGCCGTCCACGCTGGCCAGGCGCTGGTTCTGGAAGTCGTCGCCGCCGGGGTTGGAGGTGCGGCACAGCAGGAAGGCGCCCTTGCCGGGGTAGCGCAGGTAGGGCTCGACCGAATCAAATCCCATGAAGGGCGAGAGCGTGACCGCATCAGCGCCATAGCGCTCGAACGCCTCGCGTGCGTACTGCTCGGCGGTCGAGCCGATGTCGCCGCGCTTGGCATCCAGGATCACGGGCACATGCGGCGCGTTGGCGCGCAGGTGCTGCATCAGGCGCTCGAGCTGGTCCTCGGCGCCGTGCGCGGCAAAGTAGGCAATCTGCGGCTTGAAGGCGCACACCAGGTCGGCCGTGGCGTCCACGATGGCGGCGCAGAAGTCGTAAATTTTGCGTGCGTCGCCCTGCATGCCTGCGGGAAAGCGCGTGGGTTCGGGGTCCAGCCCCACGCAGAGCATGGACTGGTTGCGTGCGGCCGCACCGCGCAGCATGTCAAGGAAGGTCATGGGGGGATTTTATGCAGAGCGCTCGAAGTGGAACACGGCCGTGCCCGCCCGCGCATTGGGCAGCCAGCGCACGGTTTCGCCTTCGTGCAGGCCGAAGGAGTCCAGGATGCGCAGCGCATTCTTGCTGGCCAGCACTTCAAAATCTTTGTACGTGCCGACGCGGATGTTGGGCGTGTCGTACCACTGGTAAGGCAGGCGGCGCGTGACCGGCATGCGCCCGCGCAGCACCGACAGGCGGTTGGGCCAGTGCGCAAAATTGGGGAACGCGACGATACCCGCGCGCCCCACGCGGGCGGTTTCGCGCAGCATGACCTCGGCGTTGCGCAGGTGGGGCAGGGTGTCGATCTGCAGCACCACGTCAAACGAGTTGTCCTCAAAAATGGCCAAACCTTCGTCCAGGTTGAGCTGGATGACGTTCACGCCCCGGCGTACGCAGGCGAGCACGTTGGCGTCGGCAATCTCCACGCCGTAGCCGCTGCAACTGCGCGTGCGCTGCAGGTAGTCGAGCATGGCGCCATCGCCGCAGCCCAGGTCGAGCACGCGGCTGCCTTCGGGCACCAGGCGCGCCAGCGCCTCCATGGTGGCTTTCTCGGTCATGCCAGCTCCTTTGCAATGCGGTCGAAATAGGCGCCAACGACGCCCAGGTAGCGCGCATCGTCGAGCAGAAAGGCGTCGTGTCCGTGGGGCGCGTCGATCTCGGCATAAGTCACGCTGCGCCGGTTGTCGAGCAGGGCCTTGACGATCTCGCGCGAGCGTTGGGGCGAGAAGCGCCAATCGGTGCTGAAGCTCACCAGCAGAAAATGGGCCGTGGCGCGCGCCAGCGCCTGGGTGAGGTCGCCACCAAAACCGCGGGCCGGGTCAAAGTAGTCGAGCGCGCGCGTGATCAGCAGATAGGTGTTGGCGTCGAAGTAGTCGCTGAACTTGTCGCCCTGGTAGCGCAGGTAGCTCTCAATTTGGAATTCAATATCCTGGGTGCTGTAGTGGTAGTCGCGCAGCAGCGTGGCCGGGTCGTCGGACGGCGCTGCCTGGCCTGCCAGCAGCTCGGGCGGCCTGAGGCTGCGGCCAAACTTTTCGTTCATCACGTCGTCGCTCAGGTAGGTGATGTGGCCGATCATGCGGGCAATGCGCAGGCCGCGTTTGGGAATGGCGCCGTGGCGGTAATAGTGGCCGCCATGGAAATCGGGGTCGGTCACGATGGCGCGGCGTGCCACCTCGTTGAAGGCAATGTTCTCGGCTGTGAGGTTGGGCGCGCTGGCCACCACCACCGCGTGGCGCACCCGCTCGGGGTACTGCAGCGTCCAGGACAACGCCTGCATGCCGCCCAGGCTACCGCCCAGCACAGCGGCCAGTTGCACGATGCCCAGCCGATCGAGCAGCCGCGCCTGGGCATCCACCCAGTCTTCCACCGTGACGACCGGAAAGTCGGCGCCATACACCTGGCCGGTATCCGGGTTCTCGTGCATGGGGCCGGTGGAGCCAAAACACGAGCCCAGGTTGTTTACACCGATGACGAAGAAGCGGTGGGTGTCCACCGGCTTGCCCGGGCCGATCATGTTGTCCCACCAGCCTTCACTTTTTTCCTGGCCTTCGTACACACCAGCCACATGGTGCGAGGCATTGAGCGCATGGCACACCAGCACGGCGTTCGAGCGCTGGGCATTGAGCGTGCCGTAAGTTTCAAAAGCGAGCGTGTAGCCCCGGATCGACGCACCGCTTTGCAGCGCCAGTGCGTCGGGGAAATGCATGAATTGGGGGACGGCAATCATTGGCATAAAAAAACCCGGTAACGCTAAAAACGGTACCGGGCGGCATGTCGGACGGTCTTTAGCTGAATTTATAAAGCGCCCGCAAGCTGTGGCAAATCGGCGCGTCGGGCAACTATAGCAAAGCTGGGGTGATCCCCACAGCGGCTGTGGGCACCTCCTGGGATGCGCGTGTTCTGCAACGCCCGGGGCCTGGGCTGAAGATTTTTGAAAATAAATATGCGGCCGCCAGGGGAATTGATTGATAATGGAACGGTTTTCTCGCCGGTAAATCCGGTTGGGACAACAGTGAGTCAGCGGTGAATGGTCAGTTTCGCGTCTTTGAAGTCGTCACAGGTTTGTTGATTGCGTCGGACTCCATCGCGTTTTTTGTTTTTTCAGGAGTCCTTCATGGGCAACAAACTTTACGTGGGCAACCTGCCCTACACTTTCCGCGACAACGATCTGGAGCAAACCTTCAGCCAATACGGCTCGGTTTCCAGCGCCAAGGTCATGATGGAGCGCGACACCGGCCGCTCCAAGGGCTTCGGTTTTGTCGAAATGGGCAGCGATGCTGAAGCCCAGGCCGCCATTGCTGGCGTGCATGGTCAAAACTTCGGCGGCCGTGACCTCGTGGTCAACGAAGCCCGTCCCATGGAGCCACGCGCTCCCCGCAGCGGCGGCTTCGGCGGCGGTGGTGGTGGCGGCTACGGTGGTGGTGGCGGCGGTGGCGGCTACGGTGGCGGTGGCCGCAGTGGTGGCGGCGGCGGTGGTGGCTACGGCGGTGGCCGTAGCAGCTACTAAGCACAGCCATTGGGGGCTCTATGCCTCCATGCTGAACAAAGGAGCCTCCGGGCTCCTTTTTTTGTGTCTTGTTGTGACACAGATCGTAAAAACCCTTGCTATGTGCCCAATACCAGGGGCCATAATGCGCCAGCGGGAATGGCCCGAATCTGGTTTGCGGTGATCCTTCTGTTGTACGCATAGAGCGTCGTCGAGATAAGCTGGTTGCGTTTCCGGGACTCCATCGCTTTTTCTTTGTGTTTTTGAGGAGTCCCTCGATGGGCAACAAACTGTATGTAGGCAATCTGCCATACGGCGTACGCGACAACGACCTGGAACAGGCCTTCAGCGCCTTTGGCCGCGTCACCAGCGCCAAGGTCATGATGGAGCGCGACACCGGCCGTTCCAAGGGTTTTGGTTTTGTCGAAATGGGCAGCGATGCCGAGGCCCAGGCAGCCATCAACGGCATGAATGGCCAGCCGCTTGGCGGCCGTGCCATCGTGGTGAATGAGGCCCGTCCCATGGAGCCCCGCCCACCCCGTTCAGGCGGTTTCGGTGGCGGCGGTGGTTATGGCGGCGGCGGTGGCTACGGTGGTGGTGGTCGCAGTGGCGGCGGGGGTTACGGCGGTGGCGGCCGTGAAGGCGGCGGTGGCTACGGTGGTGGTGGCCGCGAAAACGACGGTGGTTATGGCGGCGGCGGCCGCAGCGAAGGCGGATTTCGCAGCCCTTACGGTTCTGGCCCCCGTGGCGGCAGCGGTGGTGGCCGAGGCAATGGCGGCGGTTACGGCGGTGGCGGAAACAGCTACTGAGCCAGCGCTTTGCGCCACAGCAGAAAAGCTCCTTTTCGGGAGCTTTTTTCGTATTCAGCCGCCTTCCGCCTCCCGGTGCTTGCGTGGCCGACCGCTCAACAAGCGATCAAACAGCGGATTGGGCAGCAAGCGCAGTACTTTGGCAACCACACCCATCTGCCAGGGTATGACGCGGTAACTCGCACCTGCCTGGATGGCTGCAAAGGCCTTTTCGGCAAAGTCTTCGGGGCGCATGAGAAACGGCATGGCGTAGCGGTTCTTGCGCGTCAGCGGGGTATCGATATAGCCGGGGCAGATCGTGGAGACGCCTACACCGGCACCGCGCAGTTCTCCGCGCAGGCTTTCGCAGTAACTAATGATCGCAGCCTTGCTGGCGCAATAGGCGCCATGACCAGGCAGGCCCCGGATACCTGCCACGCTGCCCACCCCCACCAGCCGGCCACTGCCGCGCTGCACCATGGCGTGGATGAAGGGCTGGAACGTGGCGGCAGCGCCCACGGTATTCGTGGCAAATACGCGCGCCATGGCGTCCAGGTCAGCGCGCTCGGCGGTGTCCACACCCACGCTGATGCCGGCATTGGCGATCACCACATCGGGCACGCCCTGGCGCTGCATGCAGGCTTCGCCGGCGGCCACGATGCTATCGATATGCGAGACGTCTGCGCTGTAAATTTGATAGCTGCTTGCGCTTATTCCACAAGCCTCAGCCCATGATTTGATCTCTTGGGTACGGCGTGCCACCAGGGCCAGGCGCCAACCCGCACGGTGGTATCTGGCCGCGAGCGCCTGGCCAATACCGCTGGATGCACCGGTGATGAAAACAAGCGGTGGGGTCATGGGGGCTCCGGGCAGGACGCTCATCGCACGGCAGAATATTCCCCCCGAACACGGCCGCGCAATTGCAGCACCTGTTCGAGGTTGTCGTATTCCATGCTGTCGGCAGTAAAGCGGTTGTTGCCGCGCGTGAGGATGACCGGCTGGTCCGAGCGTACGCGCTCGAGCTGCGGCCAGGCATGCAGAAAATTGCCTCTGAACTCCAGACGCGGCTGGGCGGCGCCCCGGGTGGGCTGCAACGGTTCACGAACCACGATGGCATTGCCGCGAAGCTGGACTTCAGAGCCGTCCGCATTGCTCAAAGCGTGGTCGGCAGTGCCATTGATCAGATGCCCGGCCGCCGTTACCGAACGCAGGCGCACGGCGTCAATTTCCAGCGTGTCGGTATCGGGGTAATGGCGCGCCACAGCACCTCGGACTTCATTTTGCAGGCGACCGTCGGCCGCGAAGCTCTTGACCGAGAAGTCCTTCATCAGGTAGTCGGGCTCGTGCCGCTCCACCTTGTCAACGCGGGGCAGGGACACCGGGGGCGCGTTGCGTACCAGCCACCAGGTACCCAGCGCCAGCAGGCCCATCAGCAGCACTGGCAGGTAGATCGACATCCGGTCCCAAGCGTGGCGCAGACCTCCCATCATGTGCAATACGACTCCAGCAAAGCGGCATAGCGGCCGCTGGCCATGAGCAACAGGTCGCAGAACTCGCGCGCTGCGCCGTCCCCGCCCCGCGCTTGCGTGACATGGTGGACACTGGCCAGCACCTCGGCCTGGGCGTTGGCGGGAGCGCAGGCGAAGGCGCAGCGGCGCATCATGGGCAGGTCGGGCCAGTCGTCGCCCATGGCGGCGGCTTGCCTCCAGTCCAACCCCAACGCGGCCAAGATATGCTCGGCAGCGGGGCGTTTGTCTTCCGTGCCGAAAACAGCGTGCTCCACGCCCAGCGCACGCAGCCGCACACGCAGAGGCTCGGAGTCCCGGCCCGTGATCACCGCTGGCACGATACCCGCCTTTTGCAAGAGCTTGAGGCCATGGCCGTCCAGGGTGTTGAAGCGTTTGAGGGTTTCGCCCGATTCGCTGAAATACAGCCCGCCATCGGTAAGCACACCATCGACATCGAAGAAGGCCACGCGCACATCCTGCGCAGCCAGCAGCAGTTCTGGGGGAAATTGCAGTACGGGCAAGGTCATATCACCTTCGCACGCATCAAATCGCCAATGTGCACGATGCCCTGAAGCCTGCTCTCGGCATCAATGACCAGCACGCTGGTGATGCCATGGGTTTCCATCAACTCGGCGGCCTCCACCGCCAGCGCGCCAGGGACGATGCTGCGCGGGCTGGGGTGCATGACCTGCTGCGCGGTGGCGCTGCGCAGGTCGGCGCCGGCCTCGATGCGGCGGCGCAGATCACCGTCGGTGAAGATGCCCAGCACCCTGCCTTGTGCATCGACCACGGCCGAAGCGCCCAGACCCTTGGCGCTCATCTCGCGCATCAAAACACTAAAAACCGCCTCGGGCGGCACTTGCGGCACCTGGGTACCGGTACGCATCACATCGCTGACGTGGGTCAGCAGCTTGCGGCCCAGCGCACCGCCAGGGTGCGAACGGGCGAAGTCTTCGGCACGAAAACCGCGCGCATCCAGCAAAGCCACGGCCAGTGCATCGCCCAGGGCCAGTTGCGCCGTGGTACTGGTCGTCGGCGCCAGGTTCAGGGGGCAGGCCTCGCGCTCGACACTGCAGTCCAGCACCTGGTTGGCATGCTGCGCCAGCGAGGACTCCAGGTTGCCAGTGATGGCAATCAGGGGCACGCCCAGGCGGTGCAGCACGGGCAGGATGGCGGTGAGCTCAGCACTCTCGCCGCTGTTGGAGATGGCCAACACAAGATCCTGCGCCGTGACCATGCCCAGATCGCCGTGGCTGGCTTCGGCAGGGTGCACAAACAAGGCCGGGGTACCGGTCGAGGCCAGTGTGGCGGCGATCTTGCGCCCCACATGACCGCTCTTGCCCATGCCCATGACGACCACACGGCCCTGGAGGCGCAGCATGGTCTCCACTGCACGCGCAAAACGGTAATCCACGCGCTGGCCCAGCGCACGCAAGGCAGCCGCCTCAATGTCAAAGGTTTCCCGGGCCAGGCGCAGGGCCTGGTCGGCATCAAATGGGCGGGGGACGCCGGTGGCAGCGAGCATGGGCCTGATTCTATCGGTCGGCGCCGAAAAACCTCGGATAGCATCGGTACATGTCTTCTCTTGCCCTGACCTTGCTGTACCTGCTGGCCGCAGTGCTGGGCGTGGTCGTCTGCCGCAGCCTCAAGCTGCCGCCGATGCTGGGCTACCTCGCAGCGGGCGTGCTCATCGGGCCGAATGCGCTGGCGCTGGCACAAAATTCTGAAAGCGTGCGCCACCTGGGCGAGTTCGGCGTGGTGTTCCTGATGTTCGCCATCGGACTGGAATTCAGCCTGCCCAAGCTGCGCGCCATGCGGCAGCAGGTTTTTGGCCTGGGCCTGCTGCAGGTGGTACTGACCATGGCCGTGGCCTTTGGCGGCACGCTGGCCCTGGCGGCCTTGCTGGGCGGCGTCTGGGACGTGGGCTGGCAGACAGCCCTGGCACTGGCGGGCACGATGGCCATGAGCAGCACGGCCATCGTAGGCAAGCTCATGGCCGAACGCGCCGAGATCGAGAGCGACCATGGACGGCAGATCATGGGCATTTTGCTGTTCCAGGACCTGGCCGTGGTGCCGCTGCTGGTGCTGGTCCCTGCCCTGGGGTCGTCTCCCGACCGGCTATTGGAGGCCTTGGGTTTGGCACTGATCAAGGCAACCGTTCTGGTGGGCCTGCTGCTGACGGGCGGACAAAAACTGATGCGCTGGTGGCTCACCCTGGTGGCGCGGCGCAAAAGCGATGAACTGTTCATGCTCAACCTGCTGCTCATCACCCTGGGCCTTGCCTGGCTGACCGAGATGGCGGGGCTGAGCCTGGCCTTGGGCGCCTTCATCGCCGGGGTGCTGGTATCGGAAACCGAATACCGCCACCAGGTGGGCACAGACATCCGGCCCTTCCACGATGTGCTCTTGGGGCTGTTCTTCATCACCATCGGGATGCTGCTGGACTGGCATATTCTTTTGGAGCAGTGGGCGCTGGTGCTGGGCCTGCTGGTGGTGCCCTTGCTGCTCAAACTGGGCATCATTTTGCTGCTGGCACGCGCCATGGGGGCTACCACCGGCGTCGCCCTGCGCACGGGGCTGTACCTGGCGCAGGCAGGTGAATTCGGTTTTGTGCTGCTGTCGCTCACACAGCAAAACGGTCTGGTGCGTCCTGCGCTGATGAACCCCATTCTGGCGGCCATGGTGCTGTCCATGCTGGCCACGCCCTTCCTCATCCTCTACAGCAACCGCATCGTGATGAAGCTGGTGGCCAGCGACTGGCTGCAGCAGTCGCTGCAGATGACCACCATTGCCCGCAAGTCCATCGACACCAGCAGCCACATCATCATTTGCGGTTTTGGCCGTTGCGGCCAGAACCTGGCCCGCATGCTGGAAAAAGAAGGCATTGCCTACATGGCGCTGGACCTGGACCCCGACCGCGTGCGCCAGGCCGCAGCAGCAGGGCACTCGGTGGTGTATGGCGACGCCTCGCGCCTGCAAGCGCTGATGGCCGCGGGCCTGGTGCGGGCCAGCGCCGTCGCGATCACTTACCTCGACATCCAGTCTTCCTTGAAAGTACTGGCCAACACCCGCGCCCATGCTCCCCAGGTGCCGGTGGTGGTGCGCACGCAGGATGACAGGCATCTGGACAAGCTGCGCACGGCCGGCGCCACCGAAGTAGTGCCCGAAGCCATCGAAGGCTCGCTCATGCTGGCCAGCCATGCACTGGCCCTGGTGGGTGTGCCCATGCGCCGTGTGCTGCGCCTCGTGCGGGACCAGCGCGATGAGCGCTACAACCTGTTGCGCGGCTACTTCCATGGTGCCGACGACGACACCGTGGCCGAACGCGACCAAGAGCGCATGGCCACGCTCACTCTGCCGCCCGGTGCGCAGACACTGGGCAAACCCTTGGGGGATTTGGCTTTGCACGCCATGGGTGTGAGCGTGGTGAATTTGCGCCATGGCAACGGCCGCATGTCGGCCATCCAGGATGACACCGTGCTGGCCGAAGGCGACACACTGGTGTTATCCGGGCGCCCTGCCGCATTGGTACTGGCCGAAGACCGCCTGTTGCGCGGGTAAAGGACCGCAGCAGGACCATATCAGCCTGGCACCATGTCCTGCGCCGGGCCGGGTCGACCGAACAGATAGCCCTGGAACCGCTGGCAGCCGTTGCGCAGCAGAAACTTGCGTTGGCACTGGGTTTCCACGCCTTCGGCCACCACTTCCAGACCCAGGCTGTGCGCCAGTGCAATCACCGTACAGGCGATGGCTGCATCGTTGGGGTCGGTCAACACGTCGCGGATAAAGCTCTGGTCGATCTTGATCTGGTCCAGCGGCAGGCGTTTGAGGTAGCTGAGAGACGAATACCCCGTCCCAAAATCGTCCAGCGAGAAGCCCACCCCCTGATTGCGCAGCTGGTCCATTTTGGTGATGCTGTCTTCCACGTCGTTCAGCAGCAGGCTTTCCGTCAACTCCAGCTTGAGCAGGCCCGGGTCGGCGCCCGTCTGCCGCAGAATGCCCAGCACCTGTTGGACATAGTCGGGATGGCGAAACTCACGCACACTCGCATTCACCGAAACACTCCACTGGCTGGTGGCCGGATGGGTGCTCCAGTGCGCCAGTTGCTCGCAGGCAGACTGCAGCACCTGGCGTCCGAGGGGCAGGATCAGCCCGGTGTTTTCTGCCAATGCGATGAACTCACTGGGGAACACCATGCCCCGCTGCGGATGCATCCAGCGCACGAGCGCCTCGGCCCCCAGCACCTTTCCGTGCGCATCCACGAGTGGCTGGTAATGCAGCAGGAATTCTCCGCGCTGCAAACCCTGGCGCACATCGGCTTCCAATGCAGAACGCGCCGCAGCTGACGACTGCATGGCTGGGTCAAAAAAGCACATCGTGTTACGCCCCTGCGCCTTGGCTTGGTACATAGCCAGGTCAGCGCGCTGAAGCAGTTCTTGCGCGGAGTGCTGGGTGCTGTGGAACATGGCGATACCGATACTGGGCGTACTGTGCATCTCACCACCCCGGAGGTCATAGGCCTGGTTGAGTGCCACCAGAATCTGCTGCGCCACGGTTTCCGCTTCGACTGCAGCATCGCCTTCCTTGCCGTGCAGGCCTTGCAGCACCACCACGAATTCATCGCCTCCCAGCCGGGCCACGGTGTCCGTCGTGCGCACGCAGCGGGCCAGGCGCTCGCCTGCCTGCGCGAGCAGCCGGTCGCCCCAGTCGTGGCCCAGGGTGTCATTGACACTCTTGAAGTTGTCCAGATCAAGAAACAGCAGCGCTCCGTGGGCCGCACTGCGTTCACATGCCGCCGCAGCACGCTGCAGGCGTTCGAGCAGCAGGCGCCGGTTGGGCAGGCCGGTCAACTCATCATAGAACGCCAGCCGCTCAATTTCGGCCTCGGTGCGTTTGCGTTCGGTGATGTCACGGGCCAGGCCACGGTAGCCCGCGAATCGGCCTTCACGATCAAAGATAGGCTCCCCGCTGATCGACAGCCACTGCGGGTTATCGTCGTCATCGAGACGCTGCATCTCGAAGTCGTGGAACACTTCCCGCGCCTCCAGCTGGGCGCGGTGGATGCGCCACTGCGCTTCACTGACGTGGGCATGGGGAAGCTCCCAGCGGGTCAAGCCCAGGTGCTTCTGGTCTGGCATACCGCCCTGCACACGCCCTTGCAGCCGGACAAAGCGCAGTTCGGCATCCTGCTCCCAGTACCAGTCGGAGGACAGCTGGGTCAGACTGCGCCAACGCGCCTCGCTCTGGCGCACAGTCTCCTGGGCTGCCATGTAATCTGATACGTCGGTAAACGTGCGCACCAAACCGCCGTCGGGCAACATGTGTGTGCGTACTTCGAGGTAGCGGCCGGCCGGGGTGCGCCGTACATACATGGCACACAAGCCACGCTGCGTTTCACGCGGCGTCTCTGCCGCAAGATCGAAGGGGGCCCTGGCTGCAGCCAGGCCGTCGATTTCAAAAAAACTCTCTTGAAAATCACCCCGGTCCCGCTGCAGGCGTGCCAAGTCGTCGAGGTGCGGCTTGCCCTGGAGGAGTTCATCGGGCAAATTGAGCAATTCCAGGAAGCGTTCGTTGTAGATACAGACGCGGCCCTCCGGGTCCACATGGCAAATACCCTGCGCCACGCTGGCCAAGGTCAGCTCGAGCAGATGTGTCTTTTCTTCTAACGCGGCACTGGCTTGGGCCAACCGCGCCTCGACGTCTTTACGGGCTCTGTCGGCGCGTCGGGCCATTTCGAGTTGGCCTACGCTGCTGAGCAAGGGCTGCAGGAAGTCGATATCGTCGCTGCAATAGCCCCCGACCCGGTTGGCCACACCCACCATGGCGACCAACTGACCCCCAGCATGGATCGGCAGGCCCATGAAGGCCGTCAAAGGGGGATGCCCGGCGGGCAAGCCGCCGGAGCGCGGATCGGACTCCGGATGGTTGCTGATCAGGGGTTCGCCGCTGATCAGCGCAGTCCCAATGAGCGAATGCGGTTGATCAAACACCATCCCCTGCTCGGCCACTTGCGCGTAGCGCTGGCGCGAAAAATCATCCCAGCTGATGTCGCTGATAGCATGCACCCGAAGGCACGGAGTGCTGCCCGGCCGACTCTCGACCTGCCCCACCATGCCAAAAGCACTGTCGGTCAGCGCCAGCACTTCCTGCAACAAAACTTCAAAGGTGCTCCGGGGCGGGGCGCTGGCAATGAAAAGCTCCTGCGCTCGCGCAATCGCTTGCAAAAGCCGGTGCTGGCGGGCCTGCCCAGCCGACAACGCATGGCGGTCGGCGCTGCGCGCCAAGGCTTTGTCCATCTGGGCAGACAAAGTGAGAAGGTATTGCTGCGCTGCATCCTGCACCACGAAATCAGCAAATCCATGCCGCAAGGCCAGCGCCGCATGCGCCTCCTCGCCCTCGGGGATGAGGATTAAGGCCGGCGTGTCCTGCACGACGGCCAGGACATCGTAGGCCGACCCATCGGCCAGGCGCCGCGCCGTCAGCAACACATCAATGGGTTCGTGCAGAAGCAAGGCCCGGGCTTGCACCACCGTCCTGGCCCGCACCAGATGCCAGTTTTGCAAAGGTGCCCCCAACGCCAGAACCATAGCCTGGGCGCGGGCATCATTGCTTTCGATCAGCAGAACTGTGACGGGCATGGTCTGCTTTCAAGCGCGGTGCGTGCAGTCTGGCTGCGCCGCTGAGGGAAAGAGGGTGGCTTGATTATGCGAGCCCGGCTCCGTTCCTGCACGATTTTTCACATTGGCAGGACGGGTCGGTACTGTGTCCGGCACGGTGCCGACACAGAATCGGGATGATTACACTTGCCCGGTGCCCTAGCGCTCGTTCTTTCGCAGTGCAGCGCCCGCAGCCTCTACAGGATTCCTATGCAAGCCCTCAGCGTTAACGATTTTCTTCGCCAGCATATTCGAACTGTTCCCGACTGGCCCGCTCCAGGCGTGCAGTTCCGCGACATCACTCCCCTGTTGCAGGATCCCAAGGTGTTCCGCGTGCTGATTGATGCTTTCGTACACCGCTATATGGACAAGGCGGTTCGCCCCGATGTCGTTGCCGGGCTGGATGCGCGTGGTTTTATTCTTGGCGCGGTGGTGGCGTATGAACTCAACGTCGGCTTTATACCGATTCGCAAAAAGGGCAAGTTGCCATTCACCACAGTCGCTGAGACTTACGAACTGGAATACGGCAGCGCGACGGTCGAACTGCACACCGATGCCGTACGCAAGGGCGACCGCGTGCTGCTCATCGACGATTTGATCGCCACCGGGGGGACCATGATGGCGGGCAAGAAGTTGCTGGAGAAACTAGGCGCCGAGGTCATGGAAGGTGCCGCCATTGTCGATTTGCCCGAACTGGGCGGCTCCGCACGCCTGCGTGACAGCGGTTTATCGCTGTTCACGTTGGTCGATTTCGCTGGCCACTGAGTCGCGCCGGAGCGCGATCGCTTATAGATCGCCGTACTGGGTTCCGCTGAGATCCTGTTGCCGGGAATCACTTTCGGGCATTTCAGTATCGGCAAAATCATTGTGCAGCAGAGGTGAAGAGCGCATGGGGCCCGAACGCACGGGCACACCTGGAGCCGCCGTTGCTGCGGGCCGCCCGGCGGAAGCCAGTGCCTGCTTGAAGGCAGCCACTTCATCGGCCTCGATCGGGTCAAAGCGCGCTGGCTCTGCGCGAGGCGTTGGAACAACCGCCGCAGGCGCCGCGGGTATCGCGGCACGCGCCACTGGCGCGGCTGGAGCCACCGCTGGGCTGCGGGCCGGGACCGCTGCCGGTGGTCTGGGTTGTGCGGCAACCGGCGCGCGGGCCGACGCCACGCCTTGCATAGGCACCCCCACTGCTACGTGGTCGTTCAAACGCCAATAGACGGCGTTGACTGCGATGTCGTATCGCGTCTTGGCCGTCTGTGCGATCAAGGCCTCGATCTCGCTCAATCGGGCGGTATCACCACCGTATTCGCGTGTCAGATCCATCATCACCAGGAACTGGCGGCCCCGCTGATCCAGAGAAAGCACCTTGAATTTATAGCTGGCCGAAAGAACGGCTGCGCGTACCATGGCATCACGCACCACCGCATACAACAGTTCGCGCCGCTCCATGCGCTCGTTCTTGCGGTTGGCGGCATGTTCGGCGGGCACCGCTTGCGCGACAGGCCTGCCGTCACGCCCCGGCACCATCGGCACCGTGGCATCGGCGTTAAGCAGACCCGATGGCTCGGCCATGCGGGACTGGGCCGATGCGGGCTTGCGCGTGAACCAACTGAACAAGGACATGGTTTTCTTTCTTCGGTGAGCGCGGGAAATTTGCAAACGAGTGTAACTTGCGTCCTTGGTCCTGTGAGTTCGCTACCGCACTCGATTGGTTACGTCACCCTCCGTATGTCAGGTTGCTGCAACGCGGCGACGGCGATTCGCCAGGCGTTTGGCCATCACCCCCCCCACAGCCATCACCAAACTGAGGGCAATGGCGGGCTGGCGGTTGCTCAGTTCGCTAAACCGCAAGGCCGTCAGCGCCCACAACTTGCAGGCTGTGGCAGCCTGGACCGTGGCGCTGCGCGGACGCATCGAAAAGAAGGCCCCCTCGCCCACGACCGAACCGGCGGGCACGATGGCCATGCGCACCCGGGATTTTTCGTCCTCAAAGTGCACGCTCAGACTGCCGCTTTCGACCAGGTAGAGGGTTCGGTCCGCAGCACCCTGGTTGAACAATAGCTGGCCCGCAGCCAAACTGTGGGGCTGCAGGTAAGGCGACAGGGCCTCCCATTGTTCGCTTTTGAGGGGGTTGGTCAGGCTGTCTTCGGCACTGGCCTGCGCAATGGCATTGACGAGTCCTTGAAGGTCTAATCTGGTCGGAGTAGGGATAGCTGCATTCATGATTCTGATGAAGCTATCCGTATTACGGGCCGCACACAAGCATTGTTTACCCCTGCTTACACAATCAGCAGAGGAACAACCGCCCTATTTGCCGATACAGAAACTGGAGAAGATGACCCCGAGCAAATCATCGGACGTGAACTCGCCCGTGATCTCGCCCAGGGAATTTTGCGCCAGGCGCAGTTCCTCGGCCAGCAGATCGAGCGCGGGTTCTCGTGCGTCCAGCTGCCCGGCTGCCGTTTCGAGATGCGCCTGCACGGCCTGCAGGGCTTGCACATGGCGAGCACGGGCGATGTAGACCCCCTCGGCCGACGACTGCCAACCTGCCACGGCCAGCAGGGCCTGTCGCAAGTCCTCCAGCCCCGTCCCCGTGCGCGCAGACACGCGAACACCCGATGCATCGGTGGCAACGCCGCTGCAATCGGTCTTGTTCCAGACATTGATGACGGGTACCGAGCCGGGCAACCTCGCGGCCATGGCCCGGGCAATGGCATCGTCGGCCAACTGGTAGTCGGGCAGGTTGCAGCGCGTAAGGTCGTGCAGAAAAAGCACCGCATCGGCACCTGCGATTTCGTTCCAGGCACGGGCGATACCGATGCGCTCCACCTCGTCCTGGCTTTCGCGCAGTCCAGCGGTGTCGATCACATGCAGCGGCACACCCTCGATCTGGATGGTTTGCTGCACCGTGTCGCGGGTCGTGCCGGCAATCGGGGTGACGATCGCCAGCTCGGCCCCGGCCAGCGCATTGAGCAGCGAGCTTTTGCCGGCGTTGGGCTGGCCCGCGATCACCACCTTGATACCTTCGCGGAGCAAAGCTCCTTGCCGGGCACGCTGCTGAATCTGCTGCAAGATATGCTCTAATTTTGAGAGCTGCCCGCGCGCGTCTGCCTTGCGCAAGAAGTCGATTTCTTCTTCAGGAAAATCCAGTGTGGCCTCGACCAGCATGCGCAGGTGAATCAGTGCATCGCGCAGCGCATGGATTTCCTGCGAGAAGGCCCCCGAGAGCGAGCGGCTGGCACTGCGGGCTGCGGCAGACGTCGAGGCATCGATCAGGTCGGCGATGGCCTCGGCCTGCGCCAGATCGATCTTGTCGTTGAGAAAGGCCCGTTCGGTGAACTCGCCCGGCTGGGCCACGCGCAGGCCAGGCAGAAGGGGCTGACCCGTAACGGGGTGCGCCTGGGCCGCGGCTTCCAGACAGCGGGCCAGCAGCAGCTGCAGCACCACCGGGCCACCATGGGCCTGCAGTTCCAGCACATCCTCGCCGGTATAGGAGTGGGGTGCCGGGAAATACAGGCCCAGGCCCTGGTCGATCGGCTGGCCTGCGGCGTCGCGGAAGGGCAGGTAGGTGGCCTCGCGCGGCTGCAAGCTGCGCCCGCAAAGCACCTCGACCAGTGCCGCGAGCCCCTTGCCCGAAATACGCACGATGCCCACGCCACCGCGCCCAGGGGCGGTGGCAATGGCGGCGATAGGATCGTGATGGCGGGGCAGCATTGCGGACAATGGTAAGGGTACGACGCCAGAAACTGGCGCGACCCAGGCGCGAGACACCGCGCAAGGGCCGCCCCGCCGCGCCGGTGTCGTCCCCCTTCCCGCGCGCAGCGCGAGAGAAAGGGGGAAGCGGCGCAGACGCTCAGGGGGTTACTTGAATTTCGGCAGGTTGAACTGCGGCGGCACGCCCATGCGGGTGTTGATGATCCACTGCTGGGCGATGGACAACAGGTTGTTCGTCAACCAGTACAGCACCAGGCCGGCCGGGAAGAAGAAGAACATCACGCTGAACATCAGCGGCATCAGCCACATCATCTTGGCCTGCATCGGATCGGGCGGCGCGGGGTTCAGGGCCGTCTGGAGCAAGGTGCTGAGTGTCATCAGCACGGGCAGGATGAAGAACGGATCGGGGGCCGACAGGTCATGGATCCAACCCACCCACGGAGCGTTGCGCATCTCCACGCTGGAGAGCAGCA
Organism: Simplicispira piscis; assembly: GCF_054783455.1. Classification (NCBI taxonomy): domain Bacteria; kingdom Pseudomonadati; phylum Pseudomonadota; class Betaproteobacteria; order Burkholderiales; family Comamonadaceae; genus Simplicispira; species Simplicispira piscis. The sequence goes on along the minus strand of NZ_BAAGQN010000001.1, from coordinate 39,702 downwards.
CCCAGTAGAGGGCAATGAACACCGGAATCTGGATCATGATGGGGAAGCAACCGCCCATGGGGTTGACCTTCTCCTCGCGGTAGATGCGCATCATCTCCTGCTGCATCTGCTGCGGCTTGTCCTTGAGGCGCTCGCGCATCTCGGTGATCTTGGGGTTGATGGCCTTCATCTTGGCCATGCTGGCGTACGCCTTGGCGTTGAGCCAATAGAACATGATCTTGAGCAGCAGCACCAGGCCGACGATGGACCAACCCCAGTTGCCCAGGATCTTGTGCAGCTGGTCCAGCAACCAGTACAGAGGCTTGGACAAAATGGTGAGCCAACCATAATCCTTGACCAATTCCAGCCCTGGGGCCAGTTTTTCCATGGAGGTCTCGACCTGTGGGCCGACGAACAGGCGCGCGTCCAGCGTCTTGCTGGCGCCCGGTGCAATGCTGTCAAGCGCAGCGATCATGCCCACCGAGTACAGGTTGCTATCGACCTTGCGCGCGAAATTTTCACGTTTCTGGCCTTCGGGCAGCAGCCAGGCCGATGCGAAGTAGTGCTGCACCATAGCGACATAGCCACTGCTGCTTTCCTTCTCGAACTCAGCCTTGTTTTCTTCGATGGCCTTGAATTCGATCTTCTGGTATTTCTTTTCCTGGGTGAACACCGCAGGGCCCGTGAAGGTGGAATAGAACGACGATTCTCCAGGCGGCTTGTTGCCGTCGCGCACCAGCTGCAGGTACAACTTGGGCTCTACAGGGGCCGTGCCGGTGTTGACAACTTCATGCCGCACCGCGATGTCGTAGGCGCCGCGCTTGACCGTCCAGGTCTTCACGAGCTTGACGCCGCCGAGGTCGGGCGACTCGAAACGCACGCTCAGCTCTTGCGCTCCGTCCTTGAGCTCACGCTCGCCCGGAACCACATGCATCACCGTCTTGTGCGTAGGAAATCCCCCGCCGATCAGACCCGTTTGGGCCATATAGACGCGCTGGGCGCTGTCGTCGAGCAGAACAAAATGCTTGCTGCGATCGACCAGGTCGACGTGCTGAAGCAGCTCGGCGTGGATAAGCGAACCGCCTTCGCTGTCAAAGCGCAGTTGCAGCACATCGGTGGTGACCTCAACTGGCTCACGGCGCACTGGAGCGGCAGCAACCGGTGCGGCTTCGCCGGGCACGGCAGCGGCACCGGTCTGCACGGCTGTGGTGGCTGGAACAGAGGCTGCACCGCTTGCTGGCAGCGAGGCACCATTTTCAGCCGCAGGCGCGTTGGCCGTCACTGCCGGCCCTGGGAAGAAAAGCGCTTTGTGCCCGTTGTGCACCTGCCATTTGTCCCAGAGCAGGACCATGGAAAAGCCAAATATCACCCACAGGATGGTGCGCCGGATGTCGTTCATGGAGACTTCTTTGGTGAGGATGTAGAGGAGGCCGGTGCAATCAACCGGGAAAACAACCGTGTGGCGCGTGGCGCCTCCTGCGGCACCGGATCATGGCCCCCGTCACACCAGGGGTGGCAGCGCGCCAATCGGCCCAGCGTCAACCAGGCCCCCGCTGCTGCGCCATGCTGCTGCAGAGCCTGCAGCGAATACGCCGAACAGGTGGGCTCGAACCGACACGCCGAGCCCAGCCAGGGGCTGAGCAACAGCCGGTAGCCCTTGACCAGCATGACCAACAAACGCTGCATCATGCTGGCGCCTGCCCGGAAGGAGAGGGGCGCGCGGCCGCACGCTCGAATAGTTGGAGAAGTTCAGTCCGCACCGCTTGTTTGAGCACACAGGAACTGGCGCTGAAAAACTGCTTGCGGTCAAATGTGGCACGCAAGCGCACTACATGTGCATCGGGCGGCAGTTGCGGCTCCAAGGCCGCCGCTACGGCATAGATTTGCCGTTTGATGGCATTGCGCGTAACGGCTCGGCGGGCCCAGCGCTTGGGTACCATGGCCCCCAGCCAAACACCGGACACCCCAAACAAGGGGGGCGTACCCGGCGCAAGCGGTACACACGCAGACGCGCCCAGCACCAGACGGTGCAGGGCAAAGTGGGTGGTACGGGCCACAGTTTCACCGGCCATGGTGGCCTGGAATTGCGGGCGCGTTTTCAGCCGTTGCATGAATACGCCCCCGCTGGAGCCTGGTGGCGCAAACCGGAATGCGATCCGAGACCTGCAGGGCCTCAGACGGCCAGGCGCTTGCGGCCCTTGGCACGGCGGGCGTTGATGACGGCGCGACCACCACGGGTCTTCATGCGCACCAGGAAACCGTGGGTACGGGCGCGGCGCGTCTTGGAGGGTTGGTAAGTGCGTTTCATGGGAGTTCCTAGAGGTTTTCAGGGTAAAACGCGCCTTCTTCAAAACGGCGCGCACAATCTCATTGCCCTGAACACATTCAGGGAAACCGAAAATTATCGCAGGCTTATTCGATTGAAGCAATGCCGTCCAGCGAATTATCCCTTCAACCCACCCCCGTTTACCCCTGGATCTGCGCCCGCAACGTTGTGGATAACTCCTTGATAAGCTACAATCCGCAGCCTTTAACCGTTCCCTCTATCCACAACAAGAACCCCTGAAATGACAGAGGAACGCAACAGCGCACCCCCCCCCTCCCACAGTAACGACGCAGGCCAAGCCTTGTGGCAGGCCTGCACAGAGCAGCTCTCTCAAGATCTGCCAGCACAGCAGTACAACACCTGGATCAAACCCCTGACCGCCCAGGTGGCGGAGGACTTTTCCAGGGTCACGCTTTTTGTCCCCAACCGTTTCACGCTGGACTGGATCCGGGCACAGTACGCAGGCCGCATTGCCGCCGTGCTGGAGGCTTTGTACGGCCAGTCTGTCACACTGGAGTTAGCGCTCGCTCAGCGTGCAGCGCCCGTCAGGTCATATGCACAATCCAGTCAGCAATCCAGCGCCCCGCCCCAAGAGCCAGCGTCTGCAGCGCCCCCGGCCGACGATGGAAACCGGGGCCCACTGCGCAATCGATTGAACCCTGGGCTCACCTTTGACACCCTGGTGGAGGGCACGGCCAACCGCATGGCGCGGGCAGCTGCCATGCACGTGGCCAGCATGCCGGGGCACCTCTACAACCCGCTTTTCATCTACGGCGGCGTCGGTTTGGGCAAGACCCACCTGGTCCACGCAGTCGGCAACAAGCTGCTGGCCGACCAGCCGGATGCCAAAGTTCTCTACATCCATGCTGAACAATTTGTTTCGGATGTGGTTAAAGCCTACCAGCGCAAAACTTTTGATGAATTCAAGGAGCGCTACCACTCGCTCGATTTGCTGCTGATCGACGATGTGCAGTTCTTCGCCAACAAGGACCGCACGCAAGAAGAGTTCTTCAATGCCTTCGAAGCGCTGCTGGCCAAAAAAAGCCACATCGTGATGACCAGCGACACCTATCCCAAGGGTCTGGCCGACATCCACGAACGCCTGGTCTCGCGCTTTGATTCGGGCCTGACGGTGGCCATCGAGCCGCCCGAGCTGGAAATGCGCGTCGCGATCCTGATCAACAAGGCGCGCGCCGAAAACGTCGATATGCCCGAAGAGGTAGCGTTTTTCGTCGCCAAGAACGTGCGCTCGAACGTGCGCGAGCTCGAAGGTGCGCTGCGCAAGATCCTGGCGTATTCGCGCTTCAACCAGAAGGAAATCTCCATCCAGCTGGCCCGCGAAGCCCTGCGCGACCTGCTGTCCATCCAGAACCGGCAGATCAGCGTAGAGAACATCCAGAAGACGGTCGCCGACTATTACAAGATCAAGGTCGCCGACATGTACAGCAAGAAGCGCCCGGCCAGCATTGCTCGCCCGCGCCAGATTGCCATGTACCTGGCCAAGGAACTGACACAAAAGAGCCTGCCCGAGATTGGCGAGCTGTTTGGCGGGCGCGACCACACCACCGTGCTGCACGCTGTGCGCAAGATGGCCGCCGAGCGCCAGCAGCTGACCGAGTTGAACCAGCAATTGCACGTGCTGGAACAGACCCTTAAGGGCTGACCCCTTGCAGGTGGTGCAGTTACCGATGAGGAACGCCCCTGCAAAAGGGCAAAATGGCAAGTTGCGCAGCCGGGAGAGGCAATACCCATGCCGCTGTGCGCACACCATTCCAAAAAACACAAGAGGTTGACATGATCGTCCTGAAGGCAACACAAGACAAGGTACTCGCAGTTCTGCAATCCGTGGCGGGCATCGTGGAACGCCGGCACACACTGCCTATCCTGGCCAACGTGCTGATCCGCAAGACAGGCAATGCACTGCAACTGACCACCAGCGACCTTGAAGTGCAAATCCGCACCACGGCGGAACTGGGGGGAGACACGGGCGACTTCACCACCACGGTCAACGCCCGCAAGATCATTGACGTGCTACGCACCATGCCGGCCGACCAGACGGTGAGCCTGGAGACCAGCCAGGACAAGCTCATCCTCAAGGGAGGCAAGAGCCGCTTCACGCTGCAAACCCTGGCGGCCGAAGACTTTCCGCTGGTGCAAGAGGCCGCCAACTTTGGCCCCGCATTCAGCGTGCCGCAAAAAACACTCAAGCAGCTGCTGGGCCAAGTGGCCTTTGCCATGGCGGTGCAGGACATCCGCTATTACCTCAACGGCATCCTGTTCGTGGCCGAGGGCAACACGCTCTCGCTCGTGGCCACCGACGGCCACCGACTCGCATTTGCCAGAGCCACGCTGGATGTCGAAGTGCCCAAGCAGGAGGTCATCCTGCCACGCAAGACCGTGATTGAACTGCAACGCCTGCTCAGCGATGCCGACGGCGCGCTGGAAATGCGCTTTGCAGGCAACCAGGCCAAATTCAGCTTTGGCGCGCTGGAGTTTGTCACCAAGCTGGTGGAGGGCAAGTTCCCCGATTACAACCGCGTGATCCCCCAGAACCACAGCAACAGCATCACACTGGGCCGTGCGCCGCTGCTGGCCAGCCTGCAGCGTACGGCCATCATGACCAGCGACAAGTTCAAGGGCGTGCGCCTGAACCTCGAACCCGGCACCCTGCGCGTGGCCAGCAACAACGCCGAGCAGGAAGAGGCCGTGGACGAGCTCGACATCGACTATGGCGGCGACGCCATCGAGATCGGCTTCAACGTCACCTACCTCATCGACGCGCTGGCCAGCATGCAGCAAGAAATGGTGAAGATTTCACTGGCCGATGGCAATAGCTCGGCGCTGCTGACACTGCCCGACACCGACAACTTCAAGTACGTCGTCATGCCCATGCGCATTTGACGATTACTATTAATTTAATAGCTTATAGCGCCCGTATTCATTGCGTTAGAGCCATTTTATCTCTATTTATATTTCTGGAAACAACCCCGTTTCCCCCGACAGCCAAGGCCGACCATGACCGCTGAGAACCACCTGCCCGAATCCGAAGATCTGGGCAACGGCGCCCCCGAGGCGCACAAGATCGATGCCCATCAGGCAGGCGCCAGCGAAGGCTACGGCGAGGGCGCCATCACCATCCTCGAAGGCCTGGAAGCCGTGCGCAAACGCCCCGGCATGTACATCGGCGACACGTCGGACGGCACCGGCCTGCACCACCTCGTTTTTGAGGTGGTCGACAACTCCATCGACGAAGCCTTGGCCGGCCACTGCGACGACATCGTGGTCACCATCCATTCAGACAACTCCATCAGCGTGACCGACAACGGCCGTGGCATTCCCACGGGCGTGAAGATGGACGACAAACACGAACCCAAACGCAGCGCCTCAGAAATCGCTTTGACCGAGCTGCACGCCGGTGGCAAGTTCAACCAGAACAGCTACAAGGTCTCGGGCGGTCTACACGGTGTGGGTGTGTCGTGCGTGAATGCCTTGTCCAAAATGCTGCGTCTCACGGTGCGCCGCGAAGGCAAAGTGCACACGCTGGAGTTCAGCCGTGGCTTCGTGCAGAACCGGATTGTCGAGACGGTGGACGGCGTCGAAATTTCGCCCATGAAGATCACCGGCGATACGGAGAAGCGCGGCACCGAGGTGCACTTCCTGCCCGACACCGAAATCTTCAAGGAAAACAATGATTTCCACTACGAGATCCTGGCCAAGCGCCTGCGCGAACTCTCGTTCCTGAACAACGGTGTGCGCATTCGCCTCAAGGACGAGCGCACCGGCAAGGAAGACGACTTCTCCGGCGCTGGTGGCGTGCGCGGCTTCGTCGAGTTCATCAACAAGGGCAAGACGGTGTTGCACCCCAACTCGTTTTATGCCGCGGGTCAGCGCCCCGCCGAAACCTATGGCGGTATTGCCGGCACGCACATTGGCGTGGAAGTGGCCATGCAGTGGAACAGCGGCTACAGCGAGCAGGTGCTCTGCTTCACCAACAATATTCCGCAGCGTGACGGCGGCACCCACCTGACCGGTCTGCGCGCCGCGATGACCCGCGTCATCAACAAGTACATCGACGAAAACGACTTTGCCAAGAAGGCCAAGGTGGAAGTGACCGGCGACGACATGCGCGAAGGCCTGTGCTGCGTGCTGAGTGTGAAGGTGCCCGAGCCCAAGTTCAGCAGCCAGACCAAGGACAAGCTCGTGTCGAGCGAAGTGCGCGCGCCGGTGGAAGACATCGTGGGCAAACTGCTCAGCGACTACCTGCAAGAGCGCCCCGCCGACGCAAAAATCATCTGCGGCAAGATTGTCGAAGCGGCCCGCGCCCGCGAAGCCGCCCGCAAAGCCCGTGAAATGACACGCCGCAAAGGCGTACTCGACGGCATGGGCCTGCCCGGCAAGCTGGCCGACTGCCAGGAGAAAGACCCGGCGATGTGCGAGATCTACATCGTCGAGGGCGACTCCGCCGGGGGCTCGGCCAAGCAGGGCCGCGACCGTAAGTTCCAGGCCATCCTGCCGCTGCGCGGCAAGATCCTGAACGTGGAAAAGGCGCGCTACGAAAAGCTGCTGACCAGCAATGAAATCCTCACGCTGATCACCGCCCTGGGCACCGGCATCGGCAAGGCCGGCGGCAGCACCGGCAACGACGACTTCGACGTCGCCAAGCTGCGCTACCACCGCATCATCATCATGACCGACGCCGACGTGGACGGCGCGCACATCCGCACCCTGCTGCTCACTTTCTTCTACCGCCAAATGCCCGAGCTGGTCGAGCGCGGCCACATCTACATCGCCCAGCCGCCGCTCTACAAGGTCAAGGCCGGCAAAGAAGAGCTGTACCTCAAGGACGCCCCGGCGCTCGACAGCTTCCTGCTGCGCATCGCCCTCAAGGACGCCAGCGTAACCACCGGCGGCGCCAACGCGCAAACCCTGGCGGGCGAGACCCTGGCCGAACTGGCGCGCAAGCACCAGGTGGCGGAACAGGTCATTGCGCGCCTCTCGGGCTTCATGGACTTCGAGGCCCTGCGCGCCGTGGCCGACGGCGTGGCGCTGAACCTCGAAACCATGCAGGATGCAGAAACCAGCGCCGCACTGCTACAGACCCGGCTGCGCGAACTCTCCGCCACCGGCATCCCCGCCGAAGTGGCTGCCGAGTTCGACGCCCGCACCGACAAGCCCCTGCTGCGCATCAGCCGCCGCCACCACGGCAACGTCAAGAGCAGCGTCATCACGCAGGACTTCGTCAACGGCGCCGACTACGCCGCCCTGGCCGAAGCCGCCAACACGTTCCGTGGCCTGCTGGGCGAAGGCTCACGGGTGCTGCGCGGCGAAGGCGAGCGCCAGAAGGAAGAAAAGGTCACCGACTTCCGCCAGGCCATGGCATGGCTCATCTCTGAAGCCGAACGCACCACCAGCCGCCAACGCTACAAGGGGCTGGGCGAAATGAACCCAGCGCAACTCTGGGAAACCACTATGGACCCCAACGTCCGCCGCCTGCTGCGCGTGCAAATCGACGATGCGATTGAAGCCGACCGGGTGTTCACGATGCTCATGGGCGACGAAGTAGAGCCGCGCCGAGAATTTATTGAGAAAAATGCGCTGCGGGCGGGCAATATTGACGTTTGATCTGCCAAATAACAGAAAAAGTGCAAACTTTGCAAAATTAAGGCAAAAGCATTGCCCGAGAAAATGAAAAGGCGCTCAATCTGAGCGCTTTTTCATTTGGAAAAATATGTGCGGGCCGAGTAACTTCGGGAACCTAAACAGATCAACCGCTGGTATATCCCAGACATGCTACGCGCTGGCTTACTGGAACGAATGGGTGGCCGGAAAGTTTTATAGACCTTTCTTGGATGAGTTTCTGTGGAGCATTCGTTCATTTATCATTCGCGTTCATTCGCAATGAACATGGCATACAAATGAACAACAGCGGCATTCTCACCAAGGCGATTGAGGCCACAAGCCCCCCTCTGAACTGGGAGGTTCTTGAAGAAGAGGCTCTTTCATCACCGGGCGATGCGGATGCGATCCTGGCACTACGCCTTAAGGAAGGCCCAGCTCACCGGTTCGCGGTGGAAGTAAAAACCGTTGTGCGTATTGAAACCCTGAGAGCACAGGTGGCCCGTAGTTCAACAATCTCTCGTCACCCGAGTTGGCTTGTTGTTGTTCCTTACATGTCGAAGAAAAATGCCGCCCTTTGCCAAGAGGCCGGGTTGAACTTCATAGACACCGCAGGAAACGCCTTCATCGACGTTCCCGGTTGTTATGTCTTTATCACGGGCAAGCAAAGGTCTGAACAAGAGCCCGTTGGATCTGGCCATGAGGTCATGGGGTCTGCAAGCGCCTTGCGGGTCATCTTCACTTTGCTGACTGAACCCAACATGCCGGAAAGCCCGCTACGCGACATTGCGACAAAGGCGGGGGTCTCACTTGGCTCCGCAGCAAAGGCTATGGAAGGCCTTCGACGCCTGGGCCACTTGAGCCCCGGCGACACCAAAAGCCGCAGACTTCTCGCCGTTGACACCCTGCGAACGGAGTGGGCTCGCAATTACCCCATCGCACTGCGCAACAAGCTCATGCCTCAACGGTACACACCGAAAAATGGAGGGTGGTGGAAGGATGCCAAGCTGCAGCCGGAAGAAGCGGCTTGGGGGGGCGAGGTGGCCGCCGCGCTCAAAACCTCCTATCTCCAGCCCGAGCTGGCCACCATCTACTGCTGGAAGGACCGAGGAAGGCTGTTGATGCAGCATCGCCTGCGGCCCGATCCCAACGGCACGGTTGAAATCCTCGACGCCTTCTGGACACCTCCCAGTTCCAGCGCTGAGCCCATCGCACCTTTGCTGCTGATCTACGCGGACCTCATGACCAGCCTGGATGGCCGCAATCGCGAGGTGGCAAGCCTGCTGAGAAAAGAGATCTTCGATGCTGAAACGGCTTCCTGACCGCGACATAGACCCTGCCCTGCGCGCGATCCTGGAACAGGCGCGCAGCGCCACCGAAGCTCTGGAAATCCCGCTCTTTGTGGGCGGCGCCATGGCTCGTGACATCACCTTGACCCACGTCTTCGGGCAAGAGGTGAAACGCGCAACACGCGACGTGGACCTCGGGCTCTACCTTGACGGCTGGGACCGCTTTCAGCGCCTGAAGAATGCGCTGGTTCTCACGGGCTTGTTCCACGCTGTGGATGGCAAGCCCCACCGGCTGCACTATGGATCTCCAAAAGGCATCCCTCTGGATCTGATCCTGTTTGGCCGGATAGAGCACCCTGCGGGCGAGATTGCGTGGCCACCAGGCAATGACGTGGTGCTCAACGTAGCAGGCTTCGAGGACGCGTTTCGTAGTGCGCTGGTGGTAGACCTCGGTGGGGGGCTGGTCATCAAGACATGTGCACTTCCGTCACTGGCTGTGCTCAAACTCATTGCATGGCAGGACCGTCGGAAATTTTCCAACAAAGACGCCACCGATCTGTTGTTCATCGCACAGAACTACACCGCCGCTGACAACATGGATCGGCTCTACGAAAGGGAGTCGAAGCTGATGGAAGCCGCCGACTACAACCCTGAATTGGCAGGTGCCTACTTGCTTGGCAAGGATGCCGCTTTGCAGTCGGGAAACGACACAGCGGCTATCGCCAAAGCCATCCTTGAAAACGAGGTGCTGCAAAAGGAGCTGATCGACCAGATCGTCCGCGCGAAAGCGGTATCGCACAGCCGCGAAGACGAGCAGAGGTATACCCAGTATCTGAAAGGTTTCAGCACGAGCTTCCTCAAGCAGCTGGGTGAGCTCGGTCAGTAACGGGTACACGCGACTCGGCATCGGTCATGTGATTTGCCATCGTGTATGTCCTCCCGCTCAAAAAGTGTTGAATACTTGGCGCAAGCCATTGGAACATCTCCGGCTTCGCCCCATGTCCACCCTCAACCAGCAGCGCACCCACCAATACATCGCCGCCCGCCAGCAGCACCCGGCGTGGCTGCTGCTGGCCTCGCGGAGGGCGCCGCTGGTGCTCAGTTGCCTCGATGCACTGTTCGAGCACCAGCGCGATGGTGTGCCATTCGATGCTGCCGTGCAGGCGCTGGCGGACATGCTGGCGGTGCACGCGAATGAGGTGGACTTTGAAATCGACAGCACCGACACCCTGAGCCAGGCCCGCCGCGAGGTGCGCGAGTGGATACGGCGCGGGCTGGTAGTGGAGCGCGAGGGGCGGGTGTTTGAGACCGATGCGCTCAAGACGGCGCTGCGCTTCATCGCGCAGCTCGACGGGCGCATGATGACCTCCACCGCGTCGCGCCTGGCCGTGGTGCAGCGCGAGATTGACAACCTGGCCGCCGCGCTCAACCCCGACCCGCAAAGCCGCACCGAGCATTTGCAGCGCCGCATGGCGGACCTGCAGCAACAGCTTGACGACGTGCAGGCGGGCCGCATCACTGCGCTGACGGCGGAGCAGGCCGTGGAAGGCATTCGCGAGGTGTATGCGCTGTCGGTCAGTCTGCGGGCGGACTTTCGGCGGGTGGAGGATTCGTGGCGCGAGGCCGACCGTGCGCTGCGCGAGGCCATCATCAGTGCTCGCCACCACCGGGGCGCGGTGATGGACCAGCTGCTGGACGGCCACGCCAACTTGCTCAACACGCAAGAGGGCCGCGTGTTCGACAGCTTTCACCAACAGCTGTCCAACCAAACCGAGCTGACCGAGATGCGCCAGCGCATCCGCCAGATCCTGGCGCACCCGGCAACAGACCATGCGCTCGATGGCCTGCAGCGCAGCACGCTGCACCTGCTGGTGCAGCAGCTCATCAAAGAGGCCAAGGTGGTGCAGGCCGTGCGCGCGCGCAGCGAGCGCGAGGTCAGCCAGTTCATGAAAACCGGCCAGGCGGCCGAGAACCAGCGTGTGGGCCAGTTGCTCAACGACGTGCTGGAGCAGGCCCTGCGCATTGACTGGCAGCGCCAGGCCGTGCGCCGCCAGAGCGCACCGCTACCGCCGCTGGGCGTGGCGCTGGGCGGCGTGCCATTGGTGGAGCGCCTGCGCGCCAAGTCGCTGGACGGCGGCGAGCAGGCCGCGCTGCTGCTGACCACCGAATACGCCGACCTGGGCCAAATGGACGGCGAGTTCTGGCAGGCGTTTGAAGGGCTGGACCGTGACGCGCTGGTGCAGCGCACCTTGCAAACGCTGGCGGACCGGGGCCAACCGATGACCTTGGCCGAGCTGGCCGCCGCGCTGCCCCCGGGCGAGCACGACCTGGAGACCTTTGCGCTGTGGCTGGCCATGGCGCGCGAGGCGGGGGTGGAGCTGCAGCCGGGCGAAGAGCAGATCGACACACAGGATGGCGATCAGCATTGGCGCTTCACGGTGCCGCAGGTCGCGCTGGATGGCGCGCAACTGGCGCACAGGGAATGGGAGCTGTGATGGCGCAAGGACAAGAGCCAGATATTTTTGACCGCATGGCCGCGCAGGCGGTGGACCAACAGGCTCCACCGCCACTATCAAAAGAGGAGCTGCCCGCGCTTGCTGAAAGCCCGCCTGCAGCACAAAACCCTTCAAAAACCCCGCCCAACGTGCGCCAGGCGCTACAGTTTTTGCTAGCGCATGGCTGGCTGGAATCGGCAGCCAAACCCAAGCTGTTCGGCCTGATCGCCGCGCAAACCACGCTGCTCGATGCCCTGCTGGAGCCCCTGGACTTGCGCGTGGTGGTGGACGATGTGCGCGGCCTGGCCTTTTTGGCCGTGGTGCCCGACTACGCGGGCGACGACGCCGACGAAAGCGAGCAGGACGACTGGACGCACCCGCTGATGAAGCGCCAGCGGCTGACGCTGGAGCAGTCGCTGCTGCTGGCGATTTTGCGGCGCGAGTTTTTGCAGCGCGAGCAAGAAAGCGGCACTGGCGCGGTGGTGCGCATCACCGTAGACAGCCTGCTGCCGCAGCTCGAAACCTACCTCGGGGCCACCGGCAGCGACATGCAAGAGCGCAAGCGCCTGGGCCAGTTGCTGGAGAACCTGCGCACGCACGGCATGGTGACCGAGGTGGATGCGCAAGACTGCATCACCATCCGCCCCATGATCGTGCACCTGCTCAACCCCGAGAACCTGCAAACGCTGCTGCTGCGCCTGCGCGAAGTGGCCGAAGGCGGCGCAGGCCAGGTGGAGGGCACGCCATGAGCGCTGACGCCTCCTTCATCCTGCAAGAGCTGCACCTGTACAACTGGGGCGCGTTCGCGGGCCGCCACCAGGTGGCGATTGACCCCGGCAACACCGCCATCATCGGCCCCACGGGCAGCGGCAAGACCACGCTGGTCGATGCGCTGATGACGCTGCTGTGCGCCAGCCCGCGCTACAACCTGGCCTCCACCGGCGGGCACGAGAGCGACCGCGACCTGGTGAGCTATGTGCGCGGCGCCAGCGGCCAGGGCAACGACAGCGGCGACCACATTGCGCGGGCCGGGCGCTGCGCCACCGGCGTGGCTGCGCGGCTGGTGCGCGAGGGCGCGGCGGGGCAGGAATCCGTCTGGCTGGGCGCACTGCTGTGGTTTGACGGCAGCAGCCAATCCGCCGCCGACATGCAAAAGCGCTGGTTCTTTGCACAAGGCGAGGGCCACAGCCTGGACCTGTGGCTGGAAGAGCAGCACAGCGGCGGCGCCAAGGCACTGACGCGCCTGGCCAAGGACAGCGACGGCCTGCAGATGTTCAGCAGCAAGGCGCCCTACCTGGCCAAGCTGCACAGCTTTTTTGAAGTGGGGCCCAATGCCTTCACGCTGCTCAACCGCGCAGCGGGCCTCAAGCAGCTCAACAGCATTGACGAGATCTTCCGCGAGCTGGTGCTGGACGACCACTCGGCCTTTGACGACGCGCAAAAGGTGGTCGATGGCTTTGCCGAGCTGGCCTCCATCCACGCCGACCTGGAGCTGGCGAACGCGCAGTATGTGTCGCTGCTGCCGCTGCGCGACCTGGCCGCGCGCGAGCAGCAGCAGGCCCAGCACCTGGCGCACTTGCAGGCACTGCAGCAGCAACTGCCCCCCTGGTTTGCCGCGCAGGGCGTGCAATGGTGGGGCCAGCGCGTGGCGCAGCTGCAGGCGCAGATCGCGGCGCGGGGGGATGCCCTGCAGGCCGCGCAAGCGCAGGTTCACCACGCCCGCCAGCGCGAGCAGGACTTGCACGGCCTGTACCTGCAAGCGGGCGGCGCCAACATCGACGTGCTGCGCGAGAACATTGAGCATGCACGCAAGGAGCTGGCGCGCATCCAGGGCCAGCTGGCGCAATACCAAACGGTGGTGCGCAACCTGGGGCTGGGCGAGCACGCGGGCGCGGACGACCTGGGCCACCACCAGGCCCAGGCACAAGCGGCGATGGAACAGATCGACGCCCGCCAGGCCGAACTGCAAGCCAGCGCCGAACACGCCATCGCCCAGGCCCACAACGCCCATACCCGCCTGAGCGAGACCCAGGCCGAATACGACGCCGTGCGCCAGCGCCCCGGCTCCAACCTGCCGATGGAGTTCCAGCGCTTTCGCACCGAGCTGGCCGAGCATCTGGGCTTGCCCGAAACCGACCTGCCCTTTGCCGCCGAGCTGGTGGAGGTGCGCAAGGCAGAACAGGCGTGGCGCGGCACGATTGAACGCGCGCTGGGCAGCCACCGCCTGCGCATTTTGGTGCCCCACGCGGCCATGCACGCCGCGCTGCAATGGGTGAACCAGCGGCACAACCGGTTGCATGTGCGCCTGCTGGAAGTGCGCGATGCCACGCCTGCCGCGTTCCTAGCCGACGGCTTTGCGCGCAAGCTCAACCTGAAACCCGCCGCCCCCACCGCGCACCTGAACACCCTGCGCCAGCTGCTGCACGGCCTGGACCGCCACTGCGTGCCCGATGTGGAAACCCTGGAGCGCACGCCCCACGCCATGACGGTGCAGGGGCTGATGTCCAGCCAATCCGGCCACTTCGACAAGCAAGACCAAAAACGGCTGGACCAGGACTGGATGACGGGGTTTGACAACCGCGACCGGCTCGCGCATTTGCTACAACAAAAGGAGCTGCTCGCGCTTGACTATCAGGCGCTGGAGGCCAAAAAGACCCAAATCCTGGCCACCCAACGCCAGGCACAGGAGCAGCGCCAGCTGTGGGCGGCCCTGCAAGCGCTGCGCCGCGACGACCTGGACACTGCGGCTGCCGAGGCGCAGTTGCAGCACAAAGCGCAGCAACTGCAGGCGCTGCTGCACCCCGAATCGGACACCGCACAGGCCCAGCAGCGCTGGGAGGCCGCGCAGGCCGACACGCGCACGGCAGAGGAACAACTGCGCCATTTGCAAACGGCGCAGACGCAGGACGACACCTTGCGGGCCGCCGCACAGAAGCGGCACGGCGCGTACCAGGCGCGCAGCGTGGATGCACTCGGGGTGGACGAAGGCTTGGCCGCAGACTTTGCGGCGGCGTTGGCCCGCACCGGCCACCGCCTGCCCCCGCTCGATGGCGACAACCTCGAAGCGCAAGAGCGCGATGCCAGCGCCACCGTGCAAGCCAAAACCGCTGAGGCCAGCAAAAAGCTGAACACCCTGCACACCGACATCGTGCGCCAAATGGGCAAGGCCAAGGCCGAAGACCGGGGCGCACTGGCCGACCATGCGCAAGAGGTGGACGCGCTGCCCCACTACCTGCAGCGCCTGCAGGTGCTGGAGGAAGAAGCCCTGCCGCACAAGCGCCAGCGGTTTCAGGAATACCTCAACAACACCTCGCAACAGGGCGTGGACACCTTGCTCAACGGCATCGCCGCACAGGTGGCCGACATTGAAGAGCGCATTGCCCAGCTCAACGACACGCTGCAGCGCGTGGACTTTCAGCCCGGCCGCTACCTGCAGCTGGAGCCGCGTGCCGTCGTCCACCAAAGCCTGCAAGAGCTCAACCGCGCACAGGCTCAGTTGCGCACCGAAAGCCTGCGCGACGATGGCGGCCAAAGCCACTACCGGGCGCTGCGAGCCATCGTGGAGATGCTGCAAACCCACGCCAGCAACCGCCGCAGCAAGGCCGCGCAGGCGCTGCTGGACGCCCGCTACCGCCTGCAGTTTGCCGTGCTGGTGCTGGACCGCAGCAGCGGCCAGATGCTGGAGCGGCGCACCGGATCGCAAGGCGGCAGCGGGGGCGAGAAGGAGATCATCGCCAGCTACGTGCTCACCGCGTCGCTGAGCTACGCGCTGTGCCCGGGCGGTGCCAGCCGCCCGGTGTTTGGCACCATCGTGCTGGACGAGGCCTTCTCCAAAAGCTCGCAGGCCGTGGCGGCGCGCATCATTCAGGCGCTGCGCGAGTTTGGCCTGCACGCGCTGTTCGTCACCCCCAACAAGGAAGTGCGCCTGCTGCGCAACCACACGCGCAGCGCCGTGGTGGTGCACCGGCGCGGCGCGCAGGCCACGCTGGCGTCGCTGCGCTGGGAGGAGATTGACGCATTCAGAAAAGCACCCCCTGGGTCGCCTGCGGCGCCGGTTTCAACGGTGGCGGGCGATGCGCTGGACGATGCATCACCGGCATGAAATCACCCCAAACCCTGGCGGCCAAACTGGCCCAGCAATGGCACAAGCGCCAGCTTTTGGGCGGTAGCGCGGCATGGCCGCTGACACTTTCCATCGGCCAACCCGACTCCGCCGTCTTCATCCGTGACGCCGCCGCACTGCGCAGCCATCTGCAGCAGTGGCGCGCGGTGGAGCAGCACGGCCTGGGCAACGTGGGCAACGTGCAATGGCAAGAGCGGCGCTACCGTGGCAGCAGCGACGCCATCGCCGTGCCCACGCACTGGCAGCTGGCCAAGCCCTCGCAGTGCGTGGCGGCCATCGGCCATTTCAAGGTGCCGGGGCACGCACAGGTCAAAAGCGACTATGCCCGGCTCAGCGCCCTCATTGCGGGGGTAGAGCGCCCCGGCTTTCAGCGCCTGCTGGTGCGCCGCCTGGTGCAGTGGCGCGACACGCCCACCGAAGCCGTTATCGCCGCCGCACGCATGGCGCTGCAACTGGAGCCCGGCTGCGCCCAAGGCAAACCCCTGCGCGCCTTGGCCGTGCAGGGCAACGACAGCAAGTTCTGCGAGCGCCACGCCAGCCTGCTCACCGCCCTGCTGGACGAGCGCTTTGACGGCGAGGCCAGCCGCCAGGGGCTGGTCGGCTTTTTGGGCGCGCTGCCCGAGGACGACCACTGGCTGCTCATCGCCCCGCTGGCCCCTGGCCTGCTGCCCTTTGCCCGCCAGCGCGTGCGCGCCAGCGAGCTGCTGACCACACCGCTGCCCGCCCGCCGCATCTTGCTGGTCGAGAACGAATGCAGCCTGCACCAGTTGCCGCAACCCGTGCCGGACACCATCGCCGTGCTGGGCGCGGGCTTGAACCTGGGCTGGCTCGCAGCGCCCTGGCTGCAGGGGCGCAGCGTGGCCTACTGGGGTGACCTGGACACCTGGGGGCTGCACATGCTCGCCATCGCGCGTGGCCATGTGCCGCAACTGCGGGCGCTGCTGATGGACGCAGCCACCTTCAACGCCCACCAGCCACTGGCCGTGGCCGAGCCGGTGCACGCGCCCGCATCCGCCTGTGGCGCGTTGGGGCCCGATGACGCAGCGCTGGACAGTCACCTGCGCGCGCAGGACAAAGGGCGGCTGGAGCAGGAGTTTTTGCCCACAGACGCCGTACACCTCGCCGTGCGCGCCTGGATGGATGAAGATAGCCACGTCTTCACCTGAATCCAAAACTGCAAAATAGTGCCTTCACAATGACGTCGGGAAAAAATCGTTCTTATTTCTGCCCTTCTTGGCTCTGCCAAGGTTGCCTTCGACCATCATCAGCCCATTCAAACGCAAGCCTGAAAAGACCAATGACCAAGAGTTTCTGGCTGTAGCACACACGCTTTGCCACAAAGGCTCCGTCACGGAGCCTTTGTTGTTTTCATCTTCTGCCCGCGCTCCCGCGCAACCCTTTTTCTTTCTGAAAGCCAACCCATCGTGACCTGGCAAGAATTCAAACAACAGTACCTTGTGCGCTTCTGGTCGCCTGTTCCAGCCGTGATTGCGGCCGGCGTGCTCTCGGCCTATTACTTTGGCCTGACCGGTACCTTCTGGGCCGTCACGGGCGAGTTCACGCGATGGGGTGGGCATGCACTGCAGTTTGCGGGCGTGGACCTGTCGAACTGGGGGTACTTCAAGATCATCGGCCTGCAAGGCACGCCACTGACACGCATCGACGGGGTGATGATCATCGGCATGTTTGTCGGCTGCTTTTCGGCGGCGCTGTGGGCCAATAACGTCAAGCTGCGCCACCCCACGCACCGCATCCGGGTGTTCCAGGCGCTGGCGGGCGGCATCATTGCGGGCTTTGGCGCGCGCCTGGCCATGGGCTGCAATCTCGCGGCGTTCTTCACGGGCATTCCGCAGTTTTCGCTGCACGCCTGGTTTTTTGCCATTGCCACAGCCATCGGCTCGCTGGCCGGGGCCAAGGTCAGTCTGCTGCCCGCCTTTCGCATCCCCGTGAAGCTGCAGAAGGTGTCGGCACCGCAGCCGCTGTCGGCGCACCAGGCGCAAGCCAAAAAACGGTTTCGCATCGGCATGGCGCTGTTTCTGGGCTTCATGGTCTGGGCTGTGGCCAAGATGTTCGATGCGCCCAAGCTGGGCATTGCGGCCCTGTTTGGCCTGGCCTTTGGCCTGATCATCGAACGCGCCCAGGTGTGTTTCACCTCGGCGTTTCGTGATCTGTGGATCACCGGGCGCACGCAGATGGCCAAGGCCATCATCGCCGGCATGGCCGTGAGCACCATTGGCGTGTACAGCTATGTGCAACTGGGGCTGGACCCGAAGATTTTCTGGGCCGGCCCGAACGCCGTCATCGGCGGGCTGCTGTTTGGCTTTGGCATCGTGCTGGCCGGTGGCTGCGAAACCGGCTGGATGTACCGCGCGGTCGAAGGCCAGGTGCACTACTGGTGGGTAGGCCTGGGCAATGTCATCGGCTCGACGCTGCTGGCGCTGGTGTGGGACGACCTGGCGCCCGCCATTGCCGTCAACTACGACAAAATCAACCTGCTCAAGAGCCTGGGCCCGCAGGGCGGCCTGATCGCCACCTATGTGATGCTCGGCCTGTCGTTGGCGTTGGTCATCTGGTGGGAAAAGCACTTTTTTGCCCAAAAGGCACGCCAGAACGCCGCGCCCGCGAAACGGCAAAACGCCCTCTGAAAGACACCCATGAGCACCAGCCCCTACGTTCCCGACTTTCGCCTCGACATGATCGGCGAGCCCTGTCCCTACCCAGCCGTCGCCACGCTCGAAGCCATGCCCCAGCTCGCGCCCAGCCAAATTCTGGAGGTGGTCTCAGACTGCCCGCAGTCGATCAACAACATTCCGATCGACGCCAAAAACCACGGCTACGAAGTGCTGGAGGTCCAGCAGGATGGGCCCACCATCCGTTATCTGATTCGCCGCTAAAACACATTCCCACCACGAAATTCCCGGGCAGAGCACAGTGATCATCGGCGATGGGGCGCAGCCATAACCTGCTCCCCATCAACCGTACCCGCCTGAACTGGGTGGCGTCCGGCAAGAGCAGGGGCGCCAGTCGCTACCGATGCCTGGCATCGTTTGGCACGCCCATCAGCCCAAGGCCAGTTCTTCCAGACAGGGTTGCTGCGCCTGCCGCAGCAAATGTGCCAGCGGATGGAGGGCAGCCGCCAGGCCGTTGCGCCGGGCGTCCAGCGCCAGCGCGGTAAACCCGGCAGTGATGTCCCAGCGCTGTGCCGCCTGGCCAAACAGGCGCTGCGCCTCCTCCGCCAGTGCGGCGCCGAAGGCTTGTGACGGAGGTACCGCTATATGCAGGCCTGCGCGGTCGATGATGCTGAAGGCGATGGTCCAGCCGGTGCCGTGCATCAGGCCCGCCAGATACGCATCGAAAACGGCCTGGCCTGCGCGGCCGGACAGGATCGCGGTGTGCCGCGCCAGCGCTTCCGAGTAGTCCCCAATGCGCTTGCCCGCACGCGCGCTGAGCGGACCGGGCACGGCCTGGAAAATCGGCTTGAGCACCACACGGGCGATCACCGTCTGCAGGCCCTGCAGGCCAATCCGTTCGATGGCCTGCTCCAGATTGGCCACGCTGCCCTGCGCCCGATAGTGCGAGCTACTGGCCAGGCGCATGACTTCTGCCGCCAGCACCGCGTCCTTGCCAATGCGCTCGGCAATCGCTGCCGTCGGCAGTTCTGTCTGGCGCACCAGGGCGATCAGCTGGGGAATCAGCGCCGCAGCGCGCGGTAGCAGGTTATCCGTGAGCTCGGGTTTTGCCAGTGTTTTGGCAATCGCATCCAGCGCGCTGCGCTCGATAGGCGTCATTGGCGTGTCGGTCAATGCCTCGCAGCCCAACAGCCAGGGCAAAACCTGTTGCGTATCTGATCTCTGTGCGTCTTCCAGCGGTTTCTCGTCCACGGGCTCGATGCGAGCCGATGTCGCGATCGGCGCTGCCGCGCCGGGCTTTTGCGCAGCATTACCGCGTCCAGGCATCAGCCATGACAACCAGCTCATGTCAAACCCATCGCGTCGAATCGGCATACAGGCGGCGGAACCAGGCAATCAATCGACATGGAGAGTGCTTTCGTCATGGCGCGGGCAGCGCCAAACCTCATATTGTTACATTGCCACGGTCTTTTCTGGCCACTTGCTGCGGATGTGCAGGGCGGTCATGGCGGTGGATCGAAGCAAGTGTCTGGGCGCCAGCACCGGCAGGGCGCAGAGCCGGCAAGGTCGTGTTACTGCGTCTCGCTCTGCACAAAGCCTGTGCCTTGGGTACCATCCCACGCAGCGTCCGATACGTTCACGGCATCGACGCGGGCCAGCGTGGGGCCCCGATCGGCCCAGTCGATCAGGCTCTGCACGGCGGACGGCGCGCCGTGCGCCAGGGCCTCCACACTGCCGTCGTGCCGGTTGCGCACCCAGCCCACCAGGCCCAGACGGCGGGCCTCCTGCACCGTGTGCCACCGGTAGCCCACGCCCTGCACATGGCCAGTGATGCGCAGGCGGCGGGTGATGGCAACGGTGTCGTCGTTCTTATCGGTCATGCGGCCGTCACCTGGGCTTCGTAACCCGCATCCTGCAACGCTGCGGCGATGTCCTCGGGTGAAATCATGGCCGTGTGGCTGACCTTGGCTGTCTGTGCGCCCAGATCCACATCGGCCCCGCTGACGCAGGGCAGATCTTGCAATTCAAACATGACGGCATCGGCATCCTGCCGCGTGCGCAGGGCTGGGAGATGAAAGGTGGTTTCAGGCATGGTGGGACCATGATGCGCATCCACCGGCTTGGCTGCAAGTGGCCTCGTCCATGCCCCTCGCTACAGTCGGGGGCATGACAGACCTGCGCTCTACGCACGACCCCCTTCAAACCCTGGCCCGCCAGTTGCAACAGTTTGCCGACGCCCGCGACTGGGGCCCGTTCCATGCACCCAAGAACCTGGCCTCGGCGCTCACCGTCGAGGCCGGTGAATTGCTGGAGCATTTTCAGTGGCTCACCGAGGACCAGAGCCGCCAGCTCACGCCCAACCAGAAGCAGGCCGTGGCCCATGAGATGGCCGATGTACTGCTGTACCTGGTGCAGCTTTCGACGGCTTTGGACATCAACCTGGTGGACGCGGCCCAGGCCAAGATGGCTCTCAACGCACAAAAGTATCCGGTAGAGCAAGCCCGGGGGCACAGCCGCAAATACGATGCGTTGTGAGCATGCACGAATCGCTCTCCTGTACACTGGCGCCCTCATGCCGTACCACGCCATCCCCACCGCAACCGCCTCCGTCCCTATGGGCGGCAAGGTGCTGCGCGCCTGCGCGCGGGCGATGGGTGCACGAATGATTACCACCATGACCACCGCGGCCCCCTGAGCACGCGCAGGTGGCCGTTTCGGCAGCCACCTGGTGATCGCTCTCTTCTCCCCCGCAGATGAATGAAACCCAGCTCTGGCAGCTGGGTTTTTTGTTTTGTCTGTCGTTTGGAGAAACCTATGTACCGCGATCCCGTTCAGTCCTTTGCCACCCCCGTACACAACGCTGCGACTGTCGCCCGCCCACTGCGCGTCGGCATGATTGGCATCGGCACCGTGGGTGCGGGCACCTTCCGCGTGCTGGCGCGCAACCAGGCCGCCATTGCGGGCCGCGCCGGGCGAGGCATTGAGGTGATGGTCGTTTCTGCGCGCAACCTGTCCCGGGCCGCCGCAGTGGTGGGCCCCGGCGTCACGCTGACGGATGACCCTCTGCAGGTCGCCACCCACCCGGACGTGGATGTGGTGGTGGAAGTGGCGGGCGGCACTGGCCCTGCGCGGGAATGGGTGCTGGCGGCCATTGGCGCGGGCAAGCATGTGGTGACGGCGAACAAAGCGCTGCTGGCCGAGCATGGCACCGAGATTTTTGCTGCCGCGCGCCAGCATGGCGTGGTGGTGGCGTACGAGGGTGCCGTAGCGGTCAGCATCCCCATCGTCAAGGCGCTGCGCGAGGGCCTGGCGGCCAACCACATCGAGTGGGTGGCAGGCATCATCAACGGCACCACCAACTTCATCTTGAGCAAAATGCGCGACGAAGGCGTGGACTTTGCGCAGGCGCTGGCCCAGGCGCAGGCACTGGGCTATGCCGAGGCCGACCCGACGTTTGACATCGAGGGCATCGACGCAGCGCACAAGATCACGCTGCTGGCGGCCAATGCATTTGGTATGCCGGTGCGTTTTGGCGACGTGCAGGTGCAAGGCATCACCACGCTGCAAGGGCTGGATGTGGCCTGCGCGGAGCAGATGGGCTACCGCATCAAGCTCTTGGGAGTGGCGCGGCGCCGCACCGAAGGTGTTGAGCTGCGCGTGCAGCCCGCCCTCGTACCCGCCACACACCTGATGGCGCAGGTGAATGGCTCGATGAACGCCATCATGGTCCAGGGCGATGCGGCCGGTGTGACGATGTACTACGGCGCAGGGGCCGGGTCGGAGCAAACCGCCTCGGCCGTGATTGCCGACCTGGTGGATGTCGCCCGGCTGGACGGCACCCACACAGCGCAGCAGGTGCCGCACCTGGGTTTTCATGCCTACGCCGTGAATGAGCAACTGGCCGTGTTGCCGCGCGCCGCGGTGCACTCGCGCCACTACCTTCGTGTGCCGGTGCACAGCGCCCTGCAGATCGAGGCCGTGGGCGCCTGGTTGGCCGCGCAGCAAGTGCCGGTGCTGCAACTGGCGCTTGCGCAAAACAAGGCCCTGCCCCCAGGCAGTGGCCCGCAGGTGCTTGTATTGACCGATGCCGTGGCACAGGCCACCATGGACCTGGCCGTGCATGCACTGGCCGCACACCCGGCGGTGGCTGGGCCGGTAATGGCGCTGCGGGTGGAAATGCTAGAAGGGTAATACGCAGGGGTGGTGTGCCGAACGGGCAGCGGGGTGCCCCCGGCAATGCCTTCGTCACGGGGCCGACAACCCCCAAGACGCCGCAGGCAGGCGAGGGATAAAGGTCCGGCGGGATAATCGGGCCCTTCCACGATCCCTTCGAGGCGGCACCGCATCGCCCTGTCCGCCCCCACCATGCCCGCCCCACCGCTTCGCGTCCTGTCCGTCATCCCTCCGATGACGCAGCTGAACACGCCGTACCCGTCCACCGCCTACCTCACCGGTTTTCTGCGTTCGCGCGGCGTGGCGGCAGAGCAAGAAGACCTGGCGCTGGCGCTGGTGCTGCAACTGCTCTCGCCCGAGGGGCTGCGCGGCGTAGCGGCCAAGGTCGATGCGATACCGCACAAAAAGCAAAGCCCCGCCGTGCAAAGCTTTGCCGCGCAGCAAGGCCGGTATCTGGCCACCATCGGCCCCGCCATTGCCTTTTTGCAGGGGCGCGACAGCACGCTGGCACACCGCATTACAGGTCGCCACTTCTTGCCCGAGGGCCCGCGCTTTGCCACGCTCGATGTGTATGTCGACGACGAAGGCGGCGACCCTCTGGGCTGGGCTTTTGGCGCCCTGGGCCTGCACGACAAGGCCAAGCACCTGGCCACGCTGTACCTGAACGACCTGGCCGACGTGCTGCGCGACGCGGTGGACGAGCGGTTTGAATTTGTGCGCTACGCCGAGTCGCTGGCGGGCAGCCAGCCCACGTTCGAGCCCCTGGCCAACGCGCTCGCCGCCCCACCCACGCTGGTGGACGAGATGCTGCGCACCCTCACCCTTGACGCCATGGCGCGCCATGCGCCCGATGTGGTGTTGCTGTCGGTGCCTTTTCCGGGATCGGTGTATGCGGCGTTTCGCATTGCGCAGGCCATCAAGGCACACCATCCCCAGGTCGTCACGGTGCTGGGCGGCGGTTTTGTCAACACCGAACTGCGCGAGCTGGCCGAGCCGCGCGTGTTTGACTACTTTGATTACGTCACACTGGACGCTGGCGAGCGCCCGCTGCTGGCGCTGCTCGAACATGTGCGCGGCGAACGCGGCCGCCAGCGCCTCGTGCGTACCTTTGTGCGGGGCGACGCAGGCCAGGTGCAGTACATCAACATGATGGAGGCCGATATCGCCTTTGCCGAGGTGGGCACGCCCACCTGGGACGGCCTGCCGCTGGACCGGTATCTGTCACTGCTGGACATGCTCAACCCCATGCACCGGCTGTGGAGCGACGGGCGCTGGAACAAGCTCACGGTGGCGCAGGGCTGCTACTGGAAGAAGTGCAGCTTTTGTGACGTGAGCCTGGACTACATCAGCCGCTACGAGGGCGCCAGCGCCGAAGTGCTGGCCGACCGCATCGAGCAGATCGTACGCGAGACGGGGCAGACGGGCTTTCACTTCGTGGACGAGGCTGCACCACCCAAGGCGCTCAAAACCCTGGCCACCGAGCTGATTGCGCGCAACGCGGGCATCAGCTGGTGGGGTAATGTGCGGTTTGAAAAAACCTTCACCCCCGACCTGGCCGAGCTGATGGCCGACAGCGGCTGCATTGCCATCTCGGGCGGGCTGGAAGTGGCGTCAGACCGGCTGCTGCAACTCATGAAAAAAGGCGTTTCGGTGGACCAGGTAGCGCGTGTGACGCGCGCCTTCACCGATGCGGGCATTTTGGTGCACGCCTACCTGATGTATGGGTTTCCGACGCAGACGGTGCAGGACACCGTGGACGCGCTCGAATACGTGCGCCAGCTGTTTGCCAACGGCTGCATCCAGAGCGGATTTTTTCACCGCTTTGCCTGCACCGTGCATTCCCCCGTGGGCCAGAACCCGGCGGAGTATGGCGTGCAACTGGCCCCCCTGCCGCCGGGCGATTTTGCCAAGAACGACGTGGCCTTCATCGACCCCACGGGCGTGGACCACGACGCCCTGGGCAGCGCGCTCAAGAAGGCCATCTACAACTACATGCACGGCATCGGGCTCGAAGAGGACGTGCGCAGCTGGTTCCCCTTCAAGGTGCCCAAGACCACGGTGCAGCGCCACCGGATTGAGCGGGCGCTGCGCGAGCGCGGCTGAGGCAGGGCCACGGCTGCGGTCAGGAACGCTTGATCGCCTTCCGCAAGCGTCGAAAATGGCTGGAATGCACACACACGCCCTTCACTTGCCGCACGCGCCCCGTTGGCTTGCGCCCGCCTTGCTGACCCTCGCCGTTCTGGGCGGTTGTGCCTCTGCGCCTCCAGGCGATCCGTCCGCCCCGGCGGTCCCTGCGCCGGTCGCTGTTGTCGCGCCGCCCGCCACGCCCTTTGCCCGCTGGGTCGCTAATTTCAGCGCATCAGCCCGCGCTGCGGGCATCACCGAGGCCACGCTCCACCAGGCCTTTGAAAATGTTCGTCTCATCCCGCATGTCATCGACTCCGACCAGGCCCAGCCCGAGTTCACCCGCACTGTCTGGGCCTACCTCGACAGCGCCGTCTCGCCCCAGCGCGTCGACCGTGGCCAGACCCGGCTGAACAAGCTGCCGCGGGAAGTAGACGCCGTGCCTGCGCGCTACGGTGTCCCGCTGGAAATTGTGGTCGCCATCTGGGGCATGGAGAGCAACTACGGCAGCTTTACAGGCGACATCCCCACCATCGACGCCTTGGCCACGCTGGGCTTTGAAGGACGGCGCGAAGCCTGGGCGCGCAGCCAGTTGCTGGCCGCACTGCAGATCTTGCAGCGCGGTGACATTGCCCGGGCCGACATGCTGGGCTCCTGGGCCGGAGCCATGGGGCAAACCCAGTTTTTGCCCTCCAACTTTCTGGCCTACGCCGTCGACGCCGATGGCGATGGCCGGCGCGACATCTGGGGCAGCCTGCCTGATGTCATCGCCTCCACCGCCAACTTCCTGGCGCGCTCCGGTTGGCAGCGCGGCCAGCCCTGGGGCCTGGAGGTGCGTTTGCCCACCGGCTTTGACTACGCCCGGGCCGATGCCGATCTGCAGCAAACCGCCACCGCCTGGGCCGCCGAAGGCGTGCAAACCATGGACGGCACACCCCTGCCTCCCTTGACCGACAGCACCCTCTTTCTACCGGCTGGCGCACGCGGGCCCGCCTTCCTGGTGGGGCCCAACTTTCGCACCCTCTTGCGCTACAACAACTCCACCAGCTATGCCCTGGGCGTGGGCCTGCTCGCCCAGCGACTGGCCGGCGGCGCGGCCGTGCAAACCCCGTGGCCCCGCGATCTGCAAGCCCTGACCCGCAGCCAGTTGCTGGCCCTGCAAACCGCCTTGAATGCCCGTGGTTTTGACAGCGGCACACCCGACGGCGTCATGGGCCCCGCCACACGCAGCGGCGTTCGCGCCTACCAGCGCAGCCTGAACCTGCCTGCCGACGGATATCCGACGCTGGAGCTGCTAGAGCGGTTGCAGTGAGGCCCAGGTGTGGAGTGCGACACACGTGTTATGGCTTCTTGGGTGCTTTGACAGCCTTGGCGGCTTTGATCACCTTCACGGGTTGTGCCGCACTTTCAACCGGGGGTGCAACCGGTGACAGGTAATTGGCCCCTGTCACTACCGGTTTTCCTGTCTTGCCTTCCAACTGGTTGCGCGCTTGGCGGGCTATACGCCCACCGGTTTGGGCGGCGAACTTGTTTTGCGCCATACCGGTGGCCTCTGCGCTCTCGGCGATCTGGCGGGTGGACAGCTCGGCCAGGGCAGTGAAAATCAACTCGGCCTCACTCATGTGGTCGCGCAGGTTGTGGCTTTTTAGGCCTTTCATTTCCTTGTGCTGCGCAACGCTCACGCCCGCCTATTCCTGGTGAATGATGTTGGTGAGGATGGCAAATTCGCTGCCCGGCTTGATGGCGTGCACGCTCCAGTAGTCGGTGAGCTTGTTGCGGGTTTCCTGGCCCGTCATGCGCTGCTGGATCCACTTGTCGCTGCGGCCGTGCTGTTGCCAGGTCTGGCCGAGCGACAGGGCCGGGTCGGCCATCTCCTGCATGCGCTCCTAGCCTACCTTGGCGAGCCAGAGTTTGATGGACTCAGCCTTGGGGCTGGGGACGGATTGGACGATGCGCAGCAGCGTTTCAGCGGTGGCAACGTCGGTCAGGTAGTTCTTGCCGTCAGCGGCAGGCAATTTCAGTCGGTGACAGCTTGTCACCGACTCACTGCCCTCTTTGGCAAGACGCCCTCTGAGCTGGTTCCCGTATTTCCGCGCCGTCTGGTAGTCAGCCTGCTGTGTCAGCACCTGCACCACGTCAATCACCGAGAACCACCACGTCTCAGTGCTCTCGTCAAACACGCGGCGGATGGACTGGCCGTCGAACTGGGTGGGCAGGATTTTCATATCAGACACCCTGAGAGGGAAGGATGCGGGCCGAAGCGCCAATCATGGGGGTGGGCACACTACCCAAACTTGGCATAATACTGTTTATATTAACAGTATTAATCAGCCTCACGACGCCTTCACAGACATGCTCAGGCGGTATGGGTACACGCGGCATCACCAGCGGTGACACCATGCAACCATTGCCACTCTACAGCCATATAACTATAAAATTTATAGCTTCCAGTGCTTACACATAAAGCGCTAGCAGCTTTTTTAAACACAAACCACCACAGTATCCCAGCGCCCCTGTGTGCCACACTCCCTCCCCTATGTCTTCCACAGAGTGGGCCCAGGCGGCCCTGCAGGCGTTTGATGCGGTGGTCCAGTCCACCGAGGGTTTCCGTGGCCGCGCGGGGCAGCGCAGCATGGCGGAGCAGGTGGCGCATACCTTCAGCCAGGCGCAGCTGGGCAAAGTGGACGAAGAAGACGGCGAACCCACGCGCGCCATTGCCGTCATCCAGGCGGGCACGGGCGTGGGCAAGTCGCTGGCCTACTGCGCACCCGCCATTGCCATTGCCCTGGCACGCGGCACGCGGGTGCTGATCTCCACCGCCACGGTGGCGCTGCAAGAACAACTGGTGAACAAGGACCTGCCTGCTCTGGCGGCGCAGATGGAGCAGCCCTTCAAGTTCGCGCTGGCCAAGGGGCGCGGGCGCTATGTGTGCAAGCTCAAGCTCGAACGCCTGGCCGGCACTGGCGAAGCCGACGGTGACGCGGAAGACGACGACCTGTTCCCCGAGGAGGCCGCCAGCGCACGGCCCCGGCGCTCGCACCAGGAGACCGAAGCGCGCATGCATTTCTACGCCAGCATGGCGCAAACCCTGGCCCAGGGCGCCTGGGACGGCGACCGCGATAGCCTGGAAACCCCGCCCGAGCCCGAGGCCTGGAGCCCCGTGGCGGCGGAAGGGGCCTCGTGCACCGGGCGGCATTGCCCCGTCTTCAGCCAGTGTGTGTATTACGACCGGCGCAAGGATTTGGTGGGTGCGCAGGTCATCGTGGCCAACCATGACTTACTGCTCTCGTCGCTGGGCGCGCGGGTGCTGCCCGAACTGGACAACTGCCTGTTGGTGCTGGACGAAGCCCACCACCTGCCCGCCACCGCCCTGCAACAATTTGCTTGCAGCGCCAACCTCAGCCGCCTGGCCTGGATCGACCGGCTGGCCAGCCGCGCACTGCGCATCGGCACACTGGTGGAAGTGACCGAAGTGGCCGACATCCCCCGCCACTCCAGCGCATTGCGCCAGACCCTGCAAGACCTCGAGCGTCTGGTGATGGATCTGTATGGCCCGGCGCTGCGCAGCCAGCCCTCAGCCTGGGGCCCGGCGCGGGTGCGCGTGCCGCGCGGCGTGCTGCCCGAGGCGCTGATCGAGCCGCTAGGCCAGCTGGCGCACCATGCCAACGGTTTTCTGGAATGCCTGCGTGCCATCTCCAAGGCGCTGCGCGCCGAGATGCGTGATAAGCCCGACGAGGCGCGGCGCCTGTCACAGCTGTATGCGCAGATCGGCATGCTGGCGCCACGGCTCGAAGAGGTACACGCCACGGCACAGCTGCTTGCGCAAGAGGCCCCGGAAGACGCCACACCCAGCTTTGTCCCACCCGCCAAATGGTTCACGCTGGAGGTGGATGGCGATTTCATTCTGGTGCGCGCACACGCCAGCCCTGTCCTTCCCGGCAGCACGCTGCGCAGCCATTTGTGGAGCAGCGTGCGCGGCGCCGTGCTGACCTCGGCCACGCTGACGAGCTGCGGGCAGTTCGACTTTTTCCTGCGCGAATCGGGCCTGCACGGTGACGAAGCCGCCACCACGCTGGAAGTGGCCAGCCCCTTCAACTACGCAGCCCAGGGCACCTTGATTGCCGCCGAAACCCACGCCGACCCAAAGAACGCCGCCGAGTTCACCACCGAAATGGTCGACGCCCTGCTCAACGACCTGGTGCATGTGCATTACGGCGCGCTCGTACTGTTCACCTCGCGTGAGCAAATGCGCCAGGCCGTCGACGCGCTGGCCACCCACATGCGCAGCCGGGTGCTGGTGCAAAACCAGCTCCCGCGGTCCCAACTGCTGGCGCGCCACCGCGAGCGCGTGGCAGACGGCGAACCTTCCATCATTTTTGGCATGCAGTCTTTCGGCGAGGGGCTGGACCTTCCCGGGCGGCTGTGCGAATCGGTGTTCATCACCAAACTGCCCTTTGCCCCGCCCGACGACCCCGTAGGCGAAGCCCGCGCCGAGTGGCTGCGCGCCGTGGGGCGCGACCCCTTCAGCGAGCTGGTGGTGCCCGCCACCGCCATCCGCCTGGCGCAATGGGTGGGCCGTGCCATTCGCACCGAAGAAGACCAGGCGCATGTGTATTGCTACGACAAACGCCTCACGCGCACCAGCTACGGCCAGCGGCTGCTCAAGGGGCTGCCGCCGTTTGCGCTGGAGCGGCGGCAGGCCGGGGTTGCAAACGCGGCAGGCTGAGCCGCCAGGCTTGCCTTTCGATCGCTTTCAACCTCTGGAAGGAGGGCGAAGCACTCTCAAAATGCCGCATTTTTGGAACCGCTTTTAACCGCAGCGACCGATCAACGAGCCGAGTGGCACGGCTGTAGGCACTGGATCGTGTGCTCGGCAAATGCCTGTGCGATGGCATCACTGCTGCTCGGCCCATTGTCTGAAAACCAGCGGTTGATGTTATTGATGGCGCCCATGAAATAGAACACAGCGAGCTTGGGGTCGCAACGCTCGATAGCACCTTCGTCCATGGCGCGCACGATGAGCTGGCGCAGTTGCTGGTCGATCACGCGGCGACGCTGCTGGATCAGCTCGTTGTGCTCGTGTGTCATGGAGTAGTACTCGGTCAGCACCACGCAGGTGCCCAGCTCGCTCGTGATCTTGCCGATATAGAGCGCAACGAAAGCGCGCAGGATATCCAAAGTCTCACGCTGCTGCATGGCTTCGGCCAGCGCCTGCTCGGCCATCTCGACGGCCATGCGGTGGCATTCATACAGGATCTCGTGCTTGTTCTGCACATAGCGGTACAGCGCGGGCTTGGTCACTGCCAAGGCGGCGGCGATGTCGTCGAGCGTGGTGTTGTGAAAGCCTTTGTCTCCAAACACACGTCCGGCGGCAAGGATCAGCGCGCGCTTGCGAAGTGCACGCGGGTCGGGCGCACTCGCCAGGGCGTTGTTCCAACGGGCTGCGCCTGCGGGTTTCGCAGCGGCCTGTGTAGAAGCAGGGAGAGTGGTCGGTTTGCTGGTCTTTTTCATGGGAAACAAGGTCCGGTGTCGCGCAAGCGTCTACGCCACGCTTGACCATTGGAAGGCAGAGTTTTAGCATTCATTTTTAGTTACTGTAGAGTAACTGAAGATTACCGAAAATTATTGTCCGATTTCCGGGCGACCATAGGAAACCTTTCATGCGCACTTTCAAAACCACCTTCGTGGCGGCGGCCCTCGGCTGCACCGCGCTGATTGCCTCGGCACAGCAACCGCCGATCCGCATTGCACACATCGACACGTTTTCCGGGCCCACGGCGTCCACGGGCGTCACGGTGTCCAAGACGCTGCTCTACGCGGTGCAGCTCATCAACGAGCGTGGCGGGGTGCTGGGACGCAAGCTGGAGGTAGTCCCGCTGGACAATGCCGGCGACTCCAACAAGGCCGTGGCCATGCTCACCAGCACGGTGGACCAGAAGATCAACTTCATGGTGCAGGCCGGCAACTCGGGCATTGCAGGTGCATTGCTCGCGGCGGTGGACAAGCACAACCAGCGCAATCCGGACTCGCGCGTTCTCTATCTCAACTACGGCTCGGCCCTGCCAGAGCTGACCGAGGCACGCTGCAGCTTCTGGATGTTTCGCTTTGAGGCGCACCAGACCATGAAGATGCACGCCATTGCCGACTATGTGAAGAACACACCGGCCATCCAAAAGGTCTACCTGCTCAACCAGGACTACAGCTTTGGCCACGAGGTCAGCAAGGACGCCAAGGCCATCATCGGCAAGGTCCGTCCGGATGTGCAGTTCGTGGGCGATGACTTTCATCCCTTCGGCAAGATCAAGGATTTCTCTCCCTACATCCTGAAGATCAAGCAGTCGGGTGCCGACACGGTGCTGACCGGCAACTGGGGCAACGACCTGGCCCTGCTTGTGCGCGCCAGCAAGGAAGCCGGCCTCAAGGCCAAGTACATCAGCTACTACGGCGGCCTGTTTGGCATGCCCACCGCCATTGGCCAGGCCGGCGAAGACTCCGTATTGCAGATTTCCTCCTGGCACCCCAACGTGCCGGTCGAAGACAAGACGCCCGGTCTGGAAAAGTACGAACGCGACTTCAAGGCCAAGTACGGCGAAGACCTGTACTACACCTCCATCCTGGTGCAGATGGACATGCTGGCGCGCGCCATCGAAAAGGTCGGCAGCGTCGACGACATCGTGCCGATTGCCAAGGCGCTGGAAGGCATGGAGTACGACTCGCCGTTCGGCAAGATCAAAATACGCAAGGACGACCACCAGGCCACGCACCCGCTATACATCAGCCAGCTCGTCAAGGGTGTGAAGTACGACGCCGAAGGCCTGGGACTTGGCTGGAAGACCGTGGCCAAGGTGCCCGCTGCAGTCACCGAGACGCCCGTGGCCTGCAAGATGAACCGTCCAGGCTGACCATGGCGCTTTCGTCCGCACCCCTGACGGGCCGGCTCAGCAACCGTGTCGCCGTGGTCACCGGCGGCGCCTCGGGGCTGGGCGCGGCCACGGCCTTGGCGCTGCGCAATGCGGGTGCCCGCGTGGTCCTGCTCGACCGGGACACACAAGCGGTGCAAGCCACCGCCCAGGCTCTGGGCGTGGCGGGCTACACCGCCGACGTGGCGCAGGACGAGGCCATGGAAGCGGCGTTCGCGCAGCTGCGCACCGAGCAGGGCCCCGTTTCCATTCTGGTGAACTGCGCCGGCGTGGCCCACCCCGGTAGCGTCGTGCGCAAGGGTCAGGCCATGCCCTTGGCTGAATTCGAGCGCGTGGTCGAGATCAACCTGCTGGGCACCATCAACGCCGTACGCTGTGCGGTGCCGCAGATGATCGAAGCGCGCTCGGGCCCCACAGCCGAGGCGGGCGTGATCATCCACACGGCGTCGATTGCCGCTTTTGATGGACAGGTGGGGCAGGCGGCGTATGCGGCCTCCAAAGGGGGCTGTGCCGGGATGGTGCTGCCGCTGGCGCGTGAGCTGGGGGATTACGGCATCCGCGTGATGGGCATTGCGCCCGGCGTATTCGAGACACCGATGACATTGAACCTTGCCCCCGCTTCGCGTGCAGTGGTTTTTTCGGCCGTGCCGCCTTTTCCCCAAAGGCCAGGGCAGGCCGACGAATTTGCCGCACTTGTACTCGTCATCATCGACAACCCCATGCTCAACGGCGAGGTCATTCGCCTGGACGGCGGGTTGCGCATGCCTGCGCGACTGTAAACAGAGAACCCGCACATGCAGATTCAAGGAAGCATTGCCGTAGTGACCGGCGCCGCCTCGGGCCTGGGCCGGGCCACGGCGGCCATGCTGCACGCGCAAGGTGCGCGCGTTGCCGGTATCGACCTGGCAGGCGCGCAGCTCGATGAACTCGCCCAATGGCCGGACACCCTGGCGCTGGCGGGCGATGTGGCCAGCGCCGCCGACATGGAAGCCGCGTTTGCCCGCATCCACAGCACCTGGGGCGTGCCCGCCATTCTGGTGAACTGCGCCGGAGTGCTCGGGCCCGCGCGCGTGTTCCAGCACGACAAGGCCACGGGCCGCATCGTGCCGCGCCCGATGGCGCTGTTTCGCCGCGTTGTGGCCATCAACCTCACAGGCACATTCAACACCATCCGCCTGTTTGCGCAGGGCCTTGCGCAGGCCGGGCCTGCCAGTGATGGAGTTGAGCGCGGCGTGGTCGTCAACACCGCCTCGGTGGCGGCCTACGAAGCCCTTTCGGCCCAGGCCGCTTACGGCGCCTCCAAAGCCGGTGTGGCCAGCATGACGCTGCCGCTGGCACGTGAACTGGCGCGCTGGGGTATCCGCGTGGTGGCGCTGGCGCCGGGCACCTTCGAGACCGGGATGTACGACGTGATCCCTGACCACACCCGGCGCACGCTGATCAGCGACGTTCCGTTTCCCAACCGGCCAGGCCGCCCCGACGAGTTCGCCCACATGGCACGGGCCGTGATCGAGAACCAGATGATGAACGGCTCGGTGGTGCGCATCGACGGCGCGGTGCGTATGCGCGAACCAGTCTCCGAAGCGCACCGCTGACCGCCCCTTCTTTCCTTGCCGAACCGGCCCTGCTGCATGCCTATGACCCCCGCTTTCGCACCCCCCGATCCGCAGCGCATCGAAGCGCTGTACGGCGACCGCCTCGTGCCTTGTTATGCCAACCGACCGATCAACCTCGACGCCATGCTGCGCAGCAGCGTCGCCCGGCGTGGCGATGCCCCGGCGCTGGAAGAGGGCGGCCGCCAGCTGAACTACCGCG
Organism: Simplicispira piscis; assembly: GCF_054783455.1. Taxonomy (NCBI): domain Bacteria; kingdom Pseudomonadati; phylum Pseudomonadota; class Betaproteobacteria; order Burkholderiales; family Comamonadaceae; genus Simplicispira; species Simplicispira piscis. The sequence goes on along the minus strand of NZ_BAAGQN010000001.1, from coordinate 6,212 downwards.
AACTTGATGTCGCCGTGAACCGTGTCGCCACCGGCCTGCAAGCGCTAGGCATAGGCCCTGGCGAGCGGGTGGCCCTGTTCATGGGCAACCGGCTGGAATACACCGTGCTGCTGTTTGGCATCTGGCGCCTGGGTGCGATTGCCGTGCCCATCGGCGTGCGCCAAAGCGCAGCCGAACTGGACTACATGCTCAACCAGTGCGGCGCCGCCGCGCTGGTGACAGAGTCGTCGCTGGCCGGGCGCCTGCCGCCACGCACCGCCTTGCCCAGCCTGCGCTGCATCGTCCATTGCGAGGAAGACGGCCACCCCTGGCCTGCCACGGCTGCCGCAGACGCGCGGCCCGCCACCACCTACGAAGCCTTGCTCACGGCGGGCAACGACACGCCCCTGCCCGCAGAGTTTGGTGACCAGCAACCGGCCTGCATCATGTACACCTCAGGCACCACCGGGCACCCCAAAGGTGCGGTGCTGTCGCACCTGGGGTTTGCGCACACCGCGCGGCATTACCAGCGGCGCTTTGCCTACCAGAGCGACGAGCGCATGCTGCTGGTCATTCCGGGCAGCCACATCTCGGGGTTGCTCGCAGTGGTGGTGGTGACCATGCTGGTCGGCGGCTGCCTGGTGAGCCTGCGCGAGTTCCGCTGCGCCGAAGTGCTGGACACCCTGCAAGCGCAGCGCATCACCGCCACGGTGATGGTGCCGGCCATGTACAACCTGATCGTGCGCGAACCCGACTTGGCACAGCGCGATCTTTCAGCGTGGCGGGTGGGGCATTTCGGCGGCGCTGCCATGCCCGAAGTCACCATCCAGCGCCTGGCCGAGCTGCTGCCGCAATTGGAGCTGTACAACGGCTTCGGCGCCACCGAAACCACCTCTGCCGTGGCGCTGACCGAGCGCGGCGATGCGGCTGCCCATCCCGATTCGGTGGGCACGCTGGTGCCCTGCGTGGACATCCGCATCCTGGACACAGAAGGCCGCGAAGTGCCCACAGGCGAGGCCGGAGAGCTGTGGATCCGCAGCCCCGGCAACGCCATCGGCTACTGGGACAACCCCGAGGCCACGCGCGCCGCTTTTGTGGGCGGCTACTGGCGCTCGGGCGATATCGGCAGCGTGGACGCCCAGGGTTTCGTGCGGGTGTTCGACCGCATCAAGGACATGATCAACCGCGGCGGCTTCAAGGTGTATTGCGTCGAGCTGGAGAACGTCATCCAGCGCTACCCCGGCGTGGTGGAGGTGGCCGCCGTGGCCAGCCCCTGCCCGGTACTGGGCGAGCGGGTGCACATCTTCGTATACGCAAGCAGCCCGGTCGATCTTGAGCCGCTGCGCGCCTTCTGCCGCCAGCATGTGGCCGACTACAAACTGCCCGACTACCTCACGGTCAGCCCCACACCGCTGCCCCGCAATCTCAACGGCAAGCTCGTCAAGGCACCCCTGCGTGAGCAGGCCATCGCCCTGGCCCCAACCCTTCAGGCCACCCAAGGCCCCGCTCCCCAGAAAGGATGATTCCATGAACCAACCCATTTACGTACTGGGCGGCTCCCAGACCGACTTCGCCATGAACGCCGCCCGCCAGGGACTGGGCCTGTTCGAGCTGATGCGCGATGCCGTCACCGGCGCGCTCGAAGATGCGGGCCTGGAGGCCAGCGACATCGAAGCCGGCCATGTGGGCAACTTCGTCGGCGAACTGTTCACGGGCCAGGGCCAGCTGGGCGGTATGTTCGAGGCCATCGACCCCGGCTTTCACGGCATGCCCGCGGGCCGCCACGAGGCCGCATGCGCCTCGGGCAGCATTGCCTTGCTGGCGGCCAGCGCCGAGATCGAGGCCGACCGCTACGACTGCGTGCTGGTCACCGGCGTGGAACTTGAACGCAATGTGCCCGGCGCGCTGGCGGCCCAGCACCTGGGCGCCGCGACCTGGGTCGGCGCCGAGGCGCAAGAGGCGAAATACCCCTGGCCCTACATGTTCCACCTGGTGGGCCAGGAGTACGAGCGGCGCTATGGCCTGCGCTATGAGCACCTGGCGGGCATTGCCGAAATCAACATCACCAATGCCCGCCGCAACCCGCTGGCGCAAACCCGCAACTGGGAATTCACGCCCGAGAGCTTCACCGCCGACGACACCGCCAACCCGGTGATCGAGGGCATGATCCGCCGCCAGGACTGCGGACAGGTCACCGACGGCGCGGCCGCCGTCATCCTCGCTTCGCCAGCGTTTGCGGCCCGCTGGGCACAGCAGCACGGGTGCGATCTGGCCGACGTGCCCCGCATCATCGGCTGGGGCCACCGCACGGCCCACCTGCAGCTCGCCGCCAAGCTGCAGCGCAGCGCCCATGACCCTTACGTGTTTCCGCATGTGCGCACCGCCATCCAGGACGCCTTTCGCCGCGCGCAGATTGCGGACGTGTTTGCCCTGGACGGCATCGAAACCCACGACTGCTTCACCACCACCGAGTACATGGCCATCGACCATTTCGGTATCACGCCGCCCGGCCAGAGCTGGCAGGCGGTGGAAAGCGGGCTCATCAGCGCTGATGGGGGCTTGCCCATCAACCCCAGCGGCGGCCTGATTGGCGCCGGCCACCCCGTGGGCGCCACGGGGGTGCGCATGGTGCTGGACGCAGCCCGGCAGGTGACGGGCCGGGCCGGACCGACGCAAGTCGAAGGCGCCAAGCGCTTTGGCACGCTCAACATTGGCGGCAGCGCCACCACCGTGGTGAGCTTTGTGCTCGAAGGCAGCGGCAGCGTGCGCTAGGAGCCGGTCGGGTCGATCAGGGGACAATAGGCGACGACTGACCACAGAAAAAAGAAGTAATCGTCCATGCCCCACAACACCCTTCCCGCCTGCCCGCAATGCGGCCAAGAGAACACCTACCCCGATGGAGAGAATTTCATCTGTCCGGACTGCGCGCATGAGTGGCCGCAGGCCGCAGCCAGCGGGGACGACGAAGCCACGGGCGATGGCGTGGTGCGGGATGCCAACGGCAACCCGCTGCAAGACGGCGACGCCGTGATCCTGGTGAAAGACCTCAAGGTCAAGGGCTCGTCATCCACGCTGAAAAAGGGCACCAAGATCAAGAGCATCCGCCTGGTCGATGGCGCCGACGGGCACAACGTGGACTGCAAGACCGATCTGGGCAGCATGCTGCTCAAGTCCGAGTTTTTGAAGAAAGCGTGACGCTTTTGTTTTGATAGCTGCCAGCGCTTATCCAGTAAGCGTTTGCGGCCATTTTCTCTATTTTCACCCCACAACACCGGTGCACCGGCCGGGCGGCCCGCCTGCAATGGTGTTGCAAGCCTGTGCAGGCACAATCGCCGCCCGATGCGCCTCTGCGAGGCGCCGTAGTGTGCAATGTGAGGTGTCTGCGTGAACCTGTTCGTTTCTTTCAAGTACCTGCTGGCGCTCGATGAACAGCGCCACTTTGGCCGTGCCGCGCTGGCCTGCCATGTGACGCAGCCTGCGTTGTCCAACGCGCTGCGTGCGCTCGAAGAAAGCCTGGGCGTGGCCATCGTCACGCGGGGACGCAGTTTTGCCGGGTTTACCACCGAAGGGGAGCGCGTGCTGGCCAGTGCCCGGCGCATGCTGCGCGAGCACGAGTTGCTGCAGCAAGAGCTGCAAAGCAGTGCAGATTCTCCCAGCGGGCAACTGCACATTGGCGCCGTACCCATGTGCATGCCGATTGCCGCGCGCTTTGTGGGCATGCTGCACGACCTGCACCCGGGCATCGTGTGCACGCTGCGCTCGATGAGTTCGTCCGAGCTGGAGTCGGGCCTGGAGAACATGGTGCTCGACATCGCCATGGGCTACCCCGAGCGCCTGGAGGGCACACGTGCACGCCTGCGTGTGGTGCAGCAGTACACCGAGCATTATTTTTTGCTGCGCCGCGCCCAGCAACCCTCGCCCACAGGCCTGCAAAAAGGCCCGTCCACCACCTGGGCGCAGGCGGCAGCATTGCCCCTGTGCCTGCTCACGGGCGAGATGCACAACCGCGCCATCGTGGACAGCGCTTTCCGCTGTGCGCAGGCGGTGCCGCGCCCCGCCATCGAGACCAACTCCATCCTCACGCTGGCGCTCGCCGTGGTGGCGGGCCGGGTCAGCAGCATCATGCCCGGCGCGCTGGTCGATGCGGTGCAAGGCTATGGCGAACTCGAAGCGCTGCCGCTGGTGGAGCCGTTCATCGAGGTGCCCATTGCGCTGATGGTGCACGACAGCAACCGCTTGTCGCGCACGCTGGAGGCCGCGCTGGACTTTGCACAAGGCCCGCAATGGCTGGCGCAGGCGGCGCTGCACGGCACCTTGTTCGGCACCTCGCACCCTCCCGCACCGCCCCCAGGTAAACCCTGATTTTTGCTTTGTATCGCTCCATCACGACAAAGAATTAGACCTGGCACGGCTGTTTGCTGACACTCCGCGGGGCGCCATAGAGCGCATTTGAACAACACCAAGGAGACAACACATGTCAGCTGTACTGGAGCCCATGGGGCAGCCAACCGGCGTAGCGGGTTGGCTGGAGAAGGAGAGAACCATTGCCGGGCCGGGCTTTAACCGCTGGCTGGTGCCACCGGCGGCGCTGGCCATCCACCTGTGCATTGGCATGGCCTACGGGTTCTCGGTGTTCTGGCTACCGCTCTCGCGCGCTTTGGGCGTCACGGCCGCGCAGACCTGCCCCAAGGACATGTCGCTGTTGGCCGAGCTGTTCACCACCACCTGCGACTGGCGTATCTCCAGCCTGGGCTGGATGTTCACGCTGTTCTTTGTGCTGCTGGGGTGCTCGGCCGCGCTGTGGGGCGGCTGGCTCGAGCGCGCCGGGCCGCGCAAGGCCGGTGTGGTATCAGCCCTGTGCTGGTGCGGCGGCCTGGTGATTTCGGCGCTGGGCATTTACACCCACCAGCTGTGGATGATGTGGCTGGGCTCGGGGGTGATTGGAGGCATTGGCCTGGGGCTGGGCTACATCTCGCCGGTGTCCACGCTCATCAAGTGGTTCCCGGACCGGCGCGGCATGGCGACCGGCATGGCCATCATGGGTTTCGGCGGCGGCGCGATGATCGGCTCGCCGCTGGCTGCCGAGCTGATGAAGCTGTTTGCCACCCCCACCAGCGTGGGCGTGGTCGAGACTTTTCTGGCCATGGCCGCGATCTACTTCGTCTTCATGATGGCCGGGGCCCTGGGCTACCGCGTGCCGCCCAGCAGTTGGAAGCCCACGGGCTGGACACCGCCCGCCGCGCTCAAGCACAACACCATGATCACGCAGGACCATGTGCATGTGAACAAGGTCTGGGGCATTCCGCAGTTCTGGCTGGTGTGGATGGCGCTGTGCATGAACGTGAGCGCCGGTATTGGCGTGATCGGCATGGCCAGCCCCATGCTGCAGGAAGTGTTTGGCGGCCACTTGATCGGGCTGGACAAGGCCTTTGGCGATCTGGACAAGGGCCAGCTCGGTGCCATCGCCGCCATTGCGGCCGGGTTTACCGCGCTGCTGTCGCTGTTCAACATTGGCGGGCGCTTTGTGTGGGCCAGCGCATCCGACCGGCTGGGGCGCAAGACGACGTATTCGGTGTTCTTCATCCTGGGTGGCCTGCTGTATTTCAGCATTCCGGCCAGCGCGGCGGCGGGCAGCCAGCTGCTGTTTGTGGGGGCGGTCTGCGTCATCCTGAGCATGTATGGCGGTAGTTTTTCTACCGTGCCCGCCTACCTGGCCGACCTGTTTGGCACGCAGATGGTGGGCGCCATCCATGGCCGCCTGCTCACGGCCTGGGCCACGGCCGGCATCATCGGCCCGGTGGTGGTGAACTACATGCGCGAGTACCAGATCGGCCTGGGCCTGCCGCGTGCGCAGGTCTACAACCAGACCATGTACATCCTGATCGGCTTCCTGGTCATCGGGCTGGTGTGCAACCTGCTGATCCGCCCGCTCAACCCCAAATGGTTCATGGGCCCCGAGGAGCTGGCCCACGAAAAACACCTGGCGCATGACCGCGCCTTGGCCAATGAAGTGGGCAGCGGCCCAGGCCTGGGCGGGGGCGGTCAAACCCCCACCGCCGCCGTGGCGTTGGCCTGGATGGCGGTGGGGATACCCCTGGCTTGGGGTATCTGGCGTACGCTGGAGAGCGCCACCAAGTTTTTCCACTGAGCTGCCGCTTTGTAGTTCAAATTTGCTTGATTAGCAATGAGTCTCAGGCAGGGTCTTGACGATGCTGGGCAGGCGAGCAATACTG